>JALFBM010000053.1 GCA_022773425.1 Selenomonadaceae bacterium | reverse complement strand
TGCTATAATGGTAGGAAAGACTGATAAACAAGGAGTGGCAACATTGGCAAAACGTAGACGGCAGGGGAGCGGTGCACAGGGACGTGCAGAGGATGCCTTGGCTCCGGTACGGGATGATACACCGACTATACAGTGGTTTCCTGGCCATATGACCAAGGCGAGGCGGATCGTTGAAGAAAATCTGAAGCTCGTGGATGTGGTCATTGAGCTCTTGGATGCCCGCATTCCGATGAGCAGCGAGAATCCGATGCTGACGGAGATCATCCAGGATAAACCGCGCGTTGTGGTGCTGAATAAATCGGATCTGGCAGACAGCCGGAAGACAAAGGACTGGGTGGCCTATTTTGCCTCGAAAGGGATTGCTGCGGTGGCCGTTGATGCGAATAAGGGCCGCGGGTTGAAGCAGCTGGTCCGCAAGGTGGAGGAGCTCGCGAAACCGAAAACCGATAAATTTGTCAAAGCGGGGGGCAGGCCGCGTGCCGCGCGCTGCATGATTCTCGGCATCCCGAATGTCGGGAAATCGTCGCTGATTAACCGGCTGGCTGGCGCAGCGCGGACAAAGACTGCGGATAAACCGGGCGTGACGCGTGCCAAGCAGTGGATCCACATCGGCAGATCGCTAGAACTACTCGATACGCCGGGGATTCTGTGGCCAAAGTTTGAAGATCCGCATGTTGGTCTGAAATTGGCCTTTACCGGCGCCATCAACGATACAATCTATGATCTAGAACAGGTCGTGATCCTGCTGCTTGAAACGCTACTGCGGGATTATCCGGACCGCCTGCGCGAGCGTTTTAAGCTCCAGGATATGCCGGCGAGCGGCGAGGAACTCCTGGCGTTGATTGGCAAAAAGCGCGGCTGTCTGCAAAAGGGCGGTGTCGTTGACCTCGATAAGGCGCAGCACATCGTCATGACGGAATTCCGCAGCGGAAAGTTTGGTGCGATTACGCTCGATCCCGTTCCGCCGATGGCGGACAGCGATGCGAGGGAAGCCGCGCACCATTGAGATTTAAGCGCTTGGATGGGTATGGATAAAGGATGAACGGTTTATGGATTTCACGCAATACACGGTAAAGGAACTGGAGGAGCGCGGAAAGGCGGTGGAAGGTACACCGGATTTTGCCGCGTTTCTCGCCATGTGCCGGCAGGACTCTCGAAAGGCGGTTCAGCGTATCGCGCGGCGTTACGACCGCATGGCCAAGGAGCGCGCGCGGGTTGCGGCACTCTATGCCTTTGAGCACCGCGCACGGGAAGAAGGCTACGAACTCGTCGCAGGCGTCGACGAGGCCGGCCGCGGTCCTTTGGCGGGGCCGGTTTCGGTCGCCGCGGTCATCCTGCCGATCGATACCTTTATCCCGCGGCTCAACGATTCGAAAAAGGTTTCGCCGAAAGTGCGCGAGGAACTCTACGATGTGATTCAGGAGAAGGCGGTTGCCGTCGGTTCGGCCCTTGTCGACGCCAAGACGATCGACCGGGTGAACATTTATCAGGCGACCATCAACGGGATGTACGAGGCCATTTTCTCGCTGATGCCTGCGCCGGAAAAAGTCCTCGTCGACGCGGTGCCGCTCGACAATCTCCCCATGCCCGTGGAGCCCATCATCAAGGGCGACGCGAAATCGGCCAACATCGCCGCGGCGTCCATCCTTGCCAAGGTCAATCGCGATCGGCTCATGCTGTCCTATGATGAAGAGTATCCGGAATACGGCTTTGCCGCGCATAAGGGGTACGGGACAGCGGAGCATATTGCGGCGCTCCGAAAATATGGACCGTGCCCCATTCATCGGCTTTCATTTGAGCCGGTTAAATCCATCGCACGGGCGATGGGCTTTGCCCGCGGTGCAGGCCATGCGCTTGAAGCAGGAGAAACAGCAGCGGGCCGGTTCTCGTAACGGGGGTTCCCTTAGCTAGAGGAAGGTGAGCGTTATGCCAATTGAGACGGGAAATGTGACGACCATACGCCCGGCCGGCTCGTCTGCGCGCACAGATGGAACCGGCCGCGCGAACGCCCCGAGCGGCGCCAGTGAAGTCTCCGGCTTTTCTCCACGAACGGATGTATCCATCCGCAGTGCGGTCAGCGATATGGCAGGGGTGCTTTCCAAGGTCGCACAAAGTCAGACGGACGCGGTCGAACAGATGCCGCAGGAATTGCAGCAGGTCGTGGAAAAGGTGCTGCAGCAGGCATTTTCTGTCGATGAAAGTTTGGTGCAGGGACTCGGCAGTATGTTGGAGAGTCAGCGCTTTACCATCGACCAGCTTTCCACTCTGTCGCGGATGCTCGGACAGATGGCGAATTTGGCCGAATCCGGTGGCGAGGCATCCGCGGATGAGACCATGCAGACGCTCCTGACGGGGTTCAAAAATCTGCTCTCGGACAGCGGCACGGGTGTCGAACCCGTTCTGCTGACAAAAGCAGCCTTTGAATTGTTGGATAATCAGGAGGTCCAGAATCTGCCGAAGGGGATACAGAATCTTCTTACGGCACTTTCCACGGGAGAAAATGAGACAGGGACACGCGCAGCGGCCGGGGACCCCATGCAGCTTCTCGTCAAGATCGTCCGCTCCTTCATGCCGCCTTCGTATCAGGAAGGGCAAAGCGCCACAGGGGAAGCAAGGAACAACGATGCTTCTCCTGCGGTTGCGGCGCAAACGAAAAACGCTGAGGGAACGGCGGAGATGCGCGCGCAGGATAGGCAAGGGACGACTGCTTTGGACAGCCAGGCGGTAAAGAGCGGGGTTGACGCAGAAAAAGCAGCTGCCCCAGGCCGCGCCGGAACCTATGCGGGAACGCAGACCGGTGCGTCGGAGACCGCGGAGCCGACGCTTGCGGAAACGGCTGCCAAAACGCAGACGCCACAGCAAGCTTCGGAAGGGAGAACGGCTGAAGTACCTGCAGCAGGAAGGGGAGCGACGGAAGTATCTGCAGCAGAAAGGGGCGCGACGGAAGTACCTGCAGCAGAAAGGGGAGCGACGGAAGCATCTGCAGCAGAAAGGGGAGCGACAAAAGTACCTGCAGCAGAAAGGGGAGTGACGGAAGCATCTGCAGGAGGAAGAGGAACGGCGGTGTCGGAACTGGAAAATGCAGGGCCTGCCGCGAAACAGGCTGCTTCGAAGGCTGATGGCGTAAAAACGGCAGAAGGCAGTAGCGAGGTTTTGCCGTCCAGGAATTCGGCGAATGCGGAATCGCCAGCTTCGATGCGCCACATTTCCGTACAGGAAGGAGTCCGTACTGGAGAGAATGCCTCACGGTATAGGACAGATTCGACGCAAACGGCGGCGATGCGCGAGGAGGCAGAGACTGCCCCAAACACGGACAAAGCGCAGATGGCGCAGCCAGAACCTGCCGGCGGCCGATTGTCGAATCCGGCTGCTCACGCCGCTTCGGTGCGGAACGGGGCGTATCAGGCTTATGAGCGGGCGGCGAATCCCGTTTTTCAGCAGCCTTTGCAGCCAGACGATCCGGATTCGATGCAGTTTGCCATGACGCACGCCAAAAACGCGATGCTTGCGAGTCAGATCCAAAATACGCCGGAGGCGATGCAGACCCTGCGGAATATCGCGGCGCTACTCTTACAGAATGGGGTGCTTTCGGACAACGATACGGCCCTCCTGCAGAATTTTCTGCAGGGGAATACCCAGGCGATGCCGCAGAACAAGCTGCAGAGCCTGCAGAATCTCCTGCGCCTCTGCCAGCAGAATATCCCGACATCCGTGCAGCAGGCCGCCATTCAGCAGAATATCCCGGATCTGCCGAAGGTATGGTCGTTCATGCAGCTCGCAGATATGACGAACACGCGCAAGATGAATGCCGCGCAGTTGAAGCGGGCGGCCAAAGACATTTCGTCTTTTGCCACCTCCTTGAAGCATGCGATGACCGGCGACAGCGTGCAGCTGCAGGACCAGCGGACCCTCGATTTCATGCAGCCGGTATACCTGAATAACGGCAAGGTCCAGTATCCCGCGTACATCCATGTCTACGATGAAAACAAGCAGGACGCCAAAACCGGGGAAAGGAAGAAGGAGACCTGGTTCCGCGTCTGCATGCTGACGCAGCATATCGGGGCGATTGAACTGACCTGCCGCGTATACGACGAGGGACAGCTCGATATGCGGATGTTCTTTTCCAACGCCGACACCGCCGAGGGTTTTATCCCGTTTATTCCTGAAATTAAAGATAATTTAAAGGATTCTACGCTGCATATCCGCGATTTTCACGTGGATACGGAGGGTGCGTAGTCGTTTTGATCCTGTCCTCTGCATGCGGAATAGTACCGCACAAAAGTTATTGACGAATAGACAAAACGTGGCTATACTGAGAGGAAGATAGTATGCTGAAGGATCGGCAAAAGCTGCAGGAGGAGCCGGAAACGGATCCGAACGCAGAGAAGAAAGCGGTAGCGATGCGCTACGACGCGGAAAAAGATCACGCGCCGCGTGTGGTCGCGAAGGGCCGCGGCCATGTGGCGGAAAATATTCTGATGACAGCCCAGAAGCACACGGTTCCTGTGTATCAGAATAAGACACTGGTGAACATGCTTATGGCGCTGGATATCGACCGTGAAATACCACCGGAACTCTATCGGACCGTTGCGGAGGTTATGGCATACGTCTATCGCATGGATGCAAAAAAGGGCGCCGAACGGCAGAAACTTCCGTTTGGCTGATGCGGAGCAGAGCGTATGAAGAAGCAGAACAAGGTGACGGGAAACTGCGGGGAAGATCAAGCTGCGGCGTATTTGTCCGGGCTCGG
Organism: Selenomonadaceae bacterium; assembly: GCA_022773425.1. Lineage (GTDB taxonomy): Bacteria > Bacillota > Negativicutes > Selenomonadales > Selenomonadaceae > UBA2897. The sequence goes on along the minus strand of JALFBM010000053.1, from coordinate 22,280 downwards.
GTATGAGATCCTCGCGCGCAATTATCGCGTGCGTTTCGGTGAAATCGATATCGTTGCGATGGATGGCGATACCGTCGTTTTTGTCGAGGTGAAGGCGCGCCATACCTTGTTTTACGGCCGCCCTGCGCAGGCGGTGAATTATCATAAGCAGCAGAAGATCCTGCAGGTTGCACGGTATTTTTTACGACAGAGACATCTTGAGGGGTGTCTCTGTCGTTTTGATGTCATTGAGATCTATTTTGCGGACGGAGGCGGCAGGCTCCGCCATATCCGCGGGGCGTTTGAAGCGTAAGGGGGTGCATGGCGTGTTTGCAAGAACGTACGGAGGAACGACGCTTGGCGTTGACGGACTCATCATCGATGTGGAGGTGGATGCGTCGGCTGGCCTGCCCGCCTTTGATATCGTAGGCCTGCCGGATACGGCGGTCAAAGAATCGAAGGAACGCGTGCGGACGGCCATTCGGAACAGCGGGATTGTCCTGCGGCAGGAGAAGGTGACGGTCAATCTGGCACCAGCCGGCATTCACAAGGACAGTCCAGGGCTCGACCTGCCGATCGCCGTAGGCCTGCTGGCCGCCTACGGCATGGTCGACGCGAAAAAGCTCGAAAAGACGCTGATGGCGGGCGAACTGTCTCTGGAGGGGGAATGCCGTCCTGTCCGCGGGGTGCTTCCCATGACTGTTCAGGCAAAGGAACAGGGCTTCGAGCGGGTCTTTGTCCCCGCGGTCAACGCGACGGAAGCTCTGCTTGTCGGCGGAATCCAGGTATACGGGGTACATACGCTGCTGGAAGTGGTGCAGGATTTGACCGGTGAAAAGCCACTGCAGCCGGCAAAGGCGGTTGCAACGGCTGGGAAAAGGCAGGATAGTTTGGATGACTTTGCGGATGTGCAGGGGCAGTTTGCGGCAAAGCGTGCGCTTGAGATTGCGGCGGCGGGCGGACACAATATCCTGATGGTCGGCGTACCGGGCGCCGGCAAAACGATGCTCGCCCGGCGTCTGAACTCTATCCTGCCGGGGCTTACGAGAGAGGAAGCGCTCGAGGTAACAAAAATTTACAGTATCGCGGGGCTTCTTCCGCCCGATGGCGGACTCCTTTTGCAGCGGCCGTTCCGCAGCCCGCATCATACGGCGTCGATGGTCGCGATGATCGGCGGGGGCCGCATCCCGCGCCCCGGTGAGGTGACGCTCGCGCATCACGGTGTGCTGTTTCTCGATGAACTGCCGGAGTTCAACAAGACGACGCTTGAGGTCCTGCGTCAGCCGTTGGAGGATCGGAAGGTCACGATTTCCCGCGTCCACGCGACGCTGACGTTCCCCGCTTCGTTTATCCTCGTGGCGGCGATGAATCCGTGCCCGTGCGGCTACCATGGCGATGCATCGGGTGGGCATACCTGTGCCTGTACGCCAGCAGAAATTCGCCGTTATACGCGGAAGCTTTCCGGGCCACTGCTGGACCGGATTGATATCCATATCCGCGTGCCGCGCGTCAGCTATCAAGAACTCACGGTGAAGCGCCCGGCGGAATCGTCGGCCGCAATCCGCGAGCGCGTGACGGCGGCGCGTCAGAGGCAGTGGGAAAGGCTTGGCGCGTGCGGGATCTTCAGCAACGCGCAGATGAACCATCGGCTGATCCAGCAGACCTGTTCCCTGAGCCATGGTGCGCAGAAATTGCTCGAGGCCGCGTTTTCCCGCATGAAGTTTTCGGCGCGTTCCTATGACCGCATCCTAAAGGTCTCCCGTACGATAGCGGATCTGTCCGGGCAAACGGAGATCTGGGAAGAGCACGTGGGCGAGGCTATCCAGCTCCGGAGCAATATCGACGGTAATGTGGATTAAGTGCCGATCCAAGCAGCATGCACGGGTGAGGATCCCAAAACATTTTTGCTATCTTTAAGATATCTTCGAGAAGAAAGAGGAAAAAAGACGGGGAAAGTCGAACTAGTATATATCCGAAAGGCAGGATTGTCTTGACGTCTTGCCTTCTTTTTGTGAGAGGAGTTTTTTATGCGGAATATCGATTTTTGGTGCCGGAGAAGAGCGCTTTGTCGATGGCGGTCCGGTGTTTTATGCTTTTGCCTTATCCTGCTTCTATGCCTTGCGGCCGGATGCGGGCAGACGAAGCTGACGAAGCAGACCGTCGATGGCGCTTCCACCTCCATCGCGATCGATTTGCCGTTTACGCTCGAGAGCGCGCCGCAGCGGGAGGCAGTGCCTGAAAATCCTTATATTACCGCGTTGACGAACCGGGCCGTCACGCAGGCAAAGGGGATGCCGTTCCACCTGACGCAGTTCACGACGTTTGCGATAAAGAGGGACGCGTTGCAGGCCAAGGGGGATGCCTTTGCGCAGCAGTACCGCGAGGAACGCGTTGCGGCATTCCTGCAGGCCTTTGAGCAGAACGCGCAGATCACAGAGAATTCCCGTGACATGCAGGATAAGGATTTTCATGGTAAAGCGGGAAAGGTTGTCGTGATCCAGGCGAAAATGAAGGGCGAGCAGGAGACCATCAAGGCAGCCTTCCTTCCCCTCGATGACGAATACTGGTTTGTTGTCATCGCCTATCCGAAGGAACACGAGGAGGACGATGGCAAGCTGGCCGACAAAATCTTTGCGTCGATAGAGGCGCAGCCGTAAGCAGGGAAGCAGCATAGCGGGGGAGGTGCAGGACATGGGAAAAGATAAAGAAACATACCGTGGGCAAATCCACGATGCGATGGTGCCGATCTTTGTCGGCTCGTGGGAGTGTCCGACGATCCGCATGGTGGACCTTTCCACGGGACTTTGCTCTTTTCTGCACATGGGACGGGACGAGGCCAAAACGTTTTTTTCATCGTTCCTTGAAAACGTTCATTCGGATGATAAACGGCGCCTCATGCGCACGATAAAAAAGGTGGCCAAGGCACCGGGCATCTTCCGGCAGGAATACTATCGTCTGCGTATTCCTTGGGATAAGGGGGGATACGATTATCGCTGGGTCGTCTCCAGTCTTGCAGGGTGCGGGCTGACGCATGGCGGCGCGCTCATCTACATGAGCTTTTTGGATTGCCCGAAGGAATTCCTCTCAAAGAGCGATGTGCTGCTGTCGCAGAGCGGTGTGCCGCTTATGCATCAGCGCATCAATCTGTTGCTGCATAAAATCCTTGAGACTACGCAGACCGCGATTTTCTGGAAGGATGAGAAGCGGCGCTTCCTCGGCGCGAACCGAGCATTCCTGAACTATTACGATTTCCCTTCGGAATCGGTGATCATCGGGAAAACGGATGAAGATATGGGCTGGCATCAGGAGGAAGAACCATTTCGTCACGATGAACTTTGGGTGCTGAAGACCGGCCATCGGACGTTCCGCGTGCCGGGCCGCTGCATGAGTCACGGCGAGATGCGCAATATCGTTGCGAGCAAGAGTCCTTTGATTGAGAATGGGAAGATCGTCGGCCTGGTCGGCAGCTTTGAGGATGTCACCGATGAGGTGCGTCAGAAAAAACGCATCATCGACCTGAACGAGCAGCTTATTTCCGCGTTGAGCAAGGCAAGGGCGGCGGACAAGGCCAAGACCTCGTTCCTGTCGAATGTCAGCCACGACATGCGGACGCCGCTTAACGGCATCCTTGGCTTTACGGATCTGGCGCTGCGCGAAAAAGACGAGGCAAAGCGCCAGGACTATCTCGAGAAAATCCAGGCGTCGGGAAAACTCCTGCTCGACCTGATCAACGATACGCTGGAGCTCTCGCGCATCGCCAGCGGCAAAAAGAAGCTGGATCCGCAGGTTGTTTCTGCGCAGCATATGCTGGACGGACTGATTACCTCGATTCAGACGAGCGCCACGACAGCCGGGGTGCATTTTGAGACGGAGATTGCACTTTCCGAGCTCGGGAGTGTTTCCGTTGACATTCTGAAGCTGACGAAAATCCTGCTGAATCTGCTGTCCAATGCGGTGAAGTTTACGCCGTGCGGCGGGCATGTACGGTTTGAGGCGAGGGCTCTGCCGGAAACCCGCGGAAACCGCCGGAAATGCCAATTCGTTGTGTCGGACACCGGCATCGGCATGTCCAAGGCTTTTCAAGCGAGAATGTATGATCCGTTCGAACAGGAACACGCACAGTCCCAACAGGGGAAGAGGGGAACAGGCCTCGGCCTCTCCGTTGCGCGGCAGCTCATCGATCTGTTCGGTGGCACGATCCATGTGGAGAGCCAGGAAGGGCAGGGGACGACCTTTACCCTTGAACTGTTTTTGGACTGCACCAATGAGAAAAGCAAACTGGCGCCGGCGCCGGCAGAATCGACGGATCTTGCCGTAGATCTCAAGGGAAAGCGACTGCTGCTCTGTGAGGATAATGCGCTGAACCGCGAGATCACGACCGCGCTCCTCGGCCTGCACGGGATAGAGGTCGACAGCGCTGGTAACGGACGGCAGGGCGTCGATATGTTTTCGCGGTCGGAGCCAGGCAAGTACGCGGCCATCCTGATGGATATCCGGATGCCACTGATGGACGGGCTCACCGCGGCGCGTACCATCCGGAAACTGCCGCATCCGGATGCCACAAAGATCCCGATTATTGCCCTGTCTGCGAACGCTTTTGCCGAGGATGTCGAGGAGTCGCGAGCGGCCGGTATGGACGCGCATCTGACAAAACCGGCGGACGCGACGGTCATGCTGGCCACGCTCTCCCGTCTCATCACGAAAGGGCGACCTGTCCTTCCTCCCACGGAGCTCCGCGGTTAGAATTTCGAGGTGAATGTTTTTTTGCTGCTTGCTGATGTTTTTGTCAATGTTCCGGTAAAACGTATTTCGTCTGCGTTCACCTATCGCGTGCCAGCAGCACTTTCTTATTTGGGACCGGGCTGGCGCGTTTTTGTGCCTTTTGGTGGCCGCAAGGTCGAGGGCTTCATCCTCCATACGCGCGAAGAGGAGGAGATGGCCATCGACGATCGGCTCCGCAAGAAGCTGAGGGATATCCAGGGCGTCGTGGATGAAGAAGCGTGGTTCACGCCGGAAATGCTCGAGGCGGCGAGATGGATGGCGGACTTTTACCTGTGCTCGCTGGCGGAAACCATGCGGCTTTTCATGCCGGGGAAAAGCGGGCTGAAGATTTCCGTGGTATTCGCGGCGGTTCTGCGGGAGGAATGGGCGCCGCCCGTGGAGCGCGGCGATCGGCTCCTGCAGGTGGAACCGATGCAGCGTATCTATTCGTTCCTGCTCGAGGAAGGCGCACATAAAGAGAGCGAGCTTCAAAAGCAGTTCCCGGCATATGCTGACACCTTGCCACATCGACTGGAGCAGATGCTCCGCTATGGTTTGCTGCGTCGGGAGTACCTCGCGACGAAGCGCGAGAGGGCGAAATACGAGGAAATGGTCTGCCTCGCGAAACCGCTGACCGAGGAAATCGAAGCGGCCTTTCACCGCCGGAAAAAACAACTGGCGCTGCTGCATTTCTTATCGGCATCGGTCGCGGAAAAAGAGCATTGGTCGATGCCAGAGCTTCAGCAGGCCGGTTTTTCCCGTTCGGTCGTGCACCAGGCAGCGGAAACGGGCATGCTCCAGATCCGCAGGCAGCGCGTCCTGCGCGACAGTTATCAGCAGATGCCGGGACGAAAGCCGGATCTTGTTTCCCTTACCGAGGATCAGCAGCGCGCGGTGAAGACCGTCGTTCCGTATATGGAAGCGCGAAAGTATCAGGGCTTTCTCCTGCACGGCGTAACGGGGAGCGGAAAGACGCAGGTCTACATCGAGCTAGCGCGCAAAGCGCGGGCTATGGGCCGGCAGGTCGTCGTCCTCGTGCCGGAAATCGCGCTGACCGGGCAGGTCGTCATGGCGTTTAAGGCCTATTTTGGCGCGGACATTCTCGTCGTGCACAGTCAGTTGTCGCTCTCAGAGCGCAACGACGCGATGCTCCGCGCGCGCCGCGGCGAGGCTGGCGTGATCATCGGGGCGCGCTCGGCCCTCTTTACGCCGGCTGGGAATATCGGCTTGTTTATCCTCGATGAGGAGCAGGACGCCTCCTACAAGCAGGATGAGTCGCCGCGTTATCACGCGCGCGTTGTCGCAGAGGAACTGGCGCGCATCCATCACGCGGTGCTTCTGCTTGGCAGCGCGACGCCGTCCCTGGAGACGTATTACCGGGCCGAGCAGGGGGAACTCGTGCGTCTCTCCCTGCCAAAACGCATTGGGAACATGCCATTGCCGCATGTCACCAGCGTCGATATGCGGGAGGAACTGCGGCATGGAAACCGGAATATCCTGTCGCGCGCCCTGCAGAGCCTGATCGGGGAGACGATCCGGGCGAAGCAGCAGGTCATCCTGATGCTGAACCGGCGCGGCTTTTCGACGTTCGTGATGTGCCGTTCCTGCGGCATGGTCATGAGCTGCCCCGACTGCGGCCTGCCGCTCGTCTACCATGAGGGGAAAAACGGGAAAGCGGGCTGGCTGCAATGCCATCACTGCGACATCCGTCGCCCCGTTCCGGACATCTGCCCCAAATGCGGCTCCCGCTACATCAAATATTTCGGCTCAGGAACAGAAAAACTTGAGCAGGAACTCCGCAGGACGTTTCCGCAGGCGCGGGTGGTTCGCATGGACCGGGACACGACGGGGACGAAATTCGCGCATCAAAACATTCTCGAACAGTTCCGGCGGCATGCGTACGACATCCTGCTCGGCACGCAGATGGTTGCAAAAGGGCACGATATCCCAAATGTGACCGCTGTCGGTGTGATTTCCGCGGATTCCAGCCTGCATATGCCGGATTTCCGCGCGGCGGAACGCTGTTTCATGCTGATCACGCAGACCGCCGGCCGCGCAGGCCGCGGCCAAATCCCAGGACAGGTCATCATCCAAACGTATAACCCCGATCACTACGCGGTGCAGTGCGGTATCCGTCAGGACTACGCCGCGTTCTGCCGCCAGGAGCTCGCCTTGCGGAAGGCCTTGTTTTACCCGCCGTACAGTCGTCTGATCAAGCTGTTGTTTCAAGATAAGAAGGATACGACGGCGCACGCCAGGGCGCTCAATTTTGTCCATGCGTTTCAGAAAGCCTTCCATGGGGAGCTGCAGCAGCAGGTCATCGGGCCGGCCCCCGCCGTTATCGCAAAGTTCCGAGACACTTACCGCTACGTCGTACTCGTTAAGACCGGGGATTTGTCCGCCGCCCGTTCGTTCCTGCGAAAGGAAAAACTGCATCTGCGCGCGGACGTTGCGATTGACATCGATCCACTGAACACATTGTAGTGTATATGGTAGATTTGCGGTGTAAAAGAGCAGGAAAAGTGCGATTTTTTAGGATATACTTGTTGACGCTAGTGTTAATTTATGGTAACATAAAGAAAGTTGAATGGGTAATTGGAATTGTTTTGGTTTCATTGATTTTATTTTTATAAAGATGGCCATTGGAAGGACGACCGCGTATGGATTTTCAGGGATTCAAGGACAAGATTTCAAAAACAATGACGAGTATTGCAGACGTCGTTATGCCGGTGGTCGACGTCGGGGGCGAGGAGACCGCGGAGAACGCGGAGAACGCCCCTGCAGTCTTTGCAGTGAAATCCAAAAAACAGGAAAGCGTCCGTTACGATTCGTCACGCCAGGTCGCAAATGGCGGCACGGTGTATTACAACGAAGCCGGAGAAGAGGAGGAAGAGCCGGTGGACAGTGCGCCAAAGTATGAAGGCCGTTCAAGTCGCCCGCATCTTACGGTTCATACGACGAAGGCCGTGACGCTGACGGTGCAGATTTATGCGCCGGAGCGCTTTGATGAAGTGCCGCATATTGCGGATGATCTCAAGGCCGGCAAGGCTGCGGTGGTCAATTATGAGAAGGTCGCTGTTGATGAGCAGCGTCGTCTCTGCGATTTCGTCAACGGCGTCTGCTATGTCCTCGATGGCTCGGCAAAGCGCATCACGGGCAAGATCGTCCTGTACGTCCCGAATGGCGTCAACATCGAAGAGGCCAGTGCGTCGCTGCCGTATTGAGACAGCGCAGGATCAAAATCGATCGGCAAGAGAAGCCAGGTATCCGAAGGATGTCCTGGCTTTTTTGTTGTTCATGGTGTATACTAGGTCTTGAATTATGAAGGGGTGCCACGGCATTTCCCCTGCAAAAAGGAGATCATTTCGAATGGGTAAGAACAGTGAAGTATTAGAGGGCGTCTTGGAGGAGTTCGGTCATCTCGCCGCGATTCCGCGTAAATCAGGCCATGAGCAGGCGGTCAGCGATTTCTTGAAGAAGTATCTGACGGATGCCGGCTTTACGGTCGTGCAGGACGCGCACAACAATATCATCGCGGACGCGCCGGCCTCGGCTGGATATGAGGACGCGCCGCGCACCATCCTGCAGTGCCATATGGATATGGTATGCGTCGCCAAGGAAGGTGTTTCCTATGACCCATTGCACGATCCCATCAAGCTGCACCGCACGGAAAAGTATCTGGAAGCCGTCGGCACGAGCCTTGGTTCGGACGATGGCAGCGGTGTTGCCGAGGGCATCTATATCCTGAAGCATGCCAAAGACCACGGCCCGCTTCGCCTGATCGCGACGACGGACGAAGAGGTCAATATGACAGGCGCCATCGGTCTCGACGCGAAATATCTGCGCGACGCGAAATATCTCATCAACTGCGACAGTGAGAACTACGATGAACTGACGGTCGGCAGCGCGGGAAGCGTCAACCTCGACTTCTACCGCAAGGTTTCGTTTGAGGCGCCGACGGCTTCGAAGGCTTGGAAACTGACGGTCCGCGGCCTGATCGGCGGTCATTCCGGCGAGCGGATCGGCGACGGGCGTGGCAACGCGATCCGCACGCTTGCGCTCGCCATTCGCGGCATTCAGAAGAACGGTGCGGTCGAGCTCGCCTCCTTCCATGGCGGCAAGGCGCATAACGCCATCCCGAATCTCGCGTCTGCCGTTTTCGCGACGGATCAGCAGGAAAAAGACCTGCAGGCGGTACTGCAGGAAGAGAAGGCGCGCTTTATGCGCATTTATGGCGATGTCGATCCGGATATCGAGTTCGTGCTGGAACAGGCAGCTATGCCGGAGAAAGTGCTGAAAGCCGGCGATATGGAGCGCCTGCTGAGCCTTCTTACAACGCTGCATACCGGCGTCTTCGCCATGTCGACCGTGATCCCGGGTCTCGTCGAGACCTCGGCAAATCTCGCTGTGGTCACCATGGACGGCGATACCGTCGGTGTGAAATACTTCCCGCGCTCCGCGAGTGACGATAAGCTCGATGAAATTCTCCTCGCCGCTGAGACGATGGGCAGGCTCACCGGTTTCACACTGAAACCGGGCACGAAATCCCCTGGCTGGAAGGAAAACAAGAACAGCCGTCTCGCGAAGCTGATGCCGGCGATCTTCAAGGAACAGACGGGCAAAGAGATGAAGGTCGAGACGATTCACGCAGGACTGGAATGCGGCTGGCACTTCCAGAAGAATCCGGAGCTCGACATGGTTTCCATCGGTGTGACGACCATCGACATTCACAGCCCGAATGAAAAACTGATCCTCGATACGGTTGAGCCGCAGGTCCATTTGATCCTTGAGACGCTGAAACGTATCGCAAAGGGGCAGTGATCGCAAAGGCCCTTTGCTTTTGACAGGTGCAAGATGAAAAAAGTACGTATCGTTCCAGAAAACAAGAATCTGCTTTTCCCCTTCCTCGAAGGACGGATGATTCCGGAAAAGGAGCGCGAAGAGCTGCGCAAAGCCTTCATTCGGCATGTGGAAGTATGCCCGGAAGCGGGGACGTGGGAAATCGCGCTCGCGGTCGAATCCCTGCTCCCGGACGCATTGCTCCGCAGCATCGGCGCGCACATGGCAAAGGAATATGACCTCCACGAGGTGACGTTCTATCAGGATGTCGTGGATATCGATACGTCTCTGCACAAGGTATGGACGAAGGTAATCCGGCGTTCTGCGCAGACGAATATCACGGTCTACCAGACGCTCAAGCGCTGCACCTACGAAGTTAAGGACAATGTGATTGATCTGAAGGTTCCCGGCGATTTCGGCGTGGAGGTCTTGAACACGCATGGCACGGTTCCGGTCATGCAGGACGTGATCTCGAAGCTGCTCGGGTATTCGTGTGTGGTGAAGGCCGAGGCCTGCTACGAGGCTTTCCCGCAGATCGAAAACGATCGGGCGGAGGAACCAACGGATACACCGGAATTTCGCCGCGCGAGACGCAAGGCGGCGGAAGAAAAGGAGCAGGCGCAGAAAAAGCAGCAAAAGGCGCGCGCCGCGGCGAAAAAGCCTGCGCGCCAGCCGTTATCCGAGCGCCCTGCCGCCGAAGTCTTCGATGGGCCGGTCGTTCTGCCGAATACGGGTGATCTGATTTTCGGCCGCGGGGTTCGCGGCGAGGTCAAGACCATTGCGGAGCTCGAGGGGGAGACAAAGAACATCGTCCTCGAGGGAACGATCGGCGAGGGCGCCGGCTCCGGCATCAAGACCATCGAGTTCAAGACCGGGACGAAGCTTTTGACCTTCTGCCTGGCGGACAGCACCAACGGCATCAGCTGCAAGAAATTCTTCAAGCCAAAGCATGGCAAGAACGGCGAGGAGGAGACGCTCGAGGATATCCTTCCCAAGCTCAAGGAGGGCATGCTCGTCCGTGTCCGCGGTTCGGTACGCTTTGATACGTACCAGAATGAATACGTGCTGTTCATCGACAGCCTCGCCAAAAAGGAAAAAACCCTCCGCGAAGATCATGCCGAAGTCAAGCGCGTGGAGCTGCACGCCCATACGACCATGTCCGCGATGGATGCGGTTGATTCTGTGGAGGACCTGATCAGCACAGCGGCCCGCTGGGGCTGGCCGGCCATCGCCATCACGGATCACGGTGTTGTGCAGGCTTTCCCGAATGCTGCGAAGGTTATCAAGGACAAGAAGCTCGATATCAAGATCCTCTACGGCATGGAGGGGTATCTGACCGGCGAGAATTATGAGCAGAAAAAGGCCAATCATATCATCTTTATCGCGAAGAACCCGAACGGCCTGCGGAATCTTTATCAGATGGTTTCGCTTTCGCATCTCAAGTATTTCCATCGTCAACCGCGCCTGCCCAAACGGATTGTGCAGGAATACCGCGACGGCCTGCTGATTGGCTCCGCCTGCGAAGCGGGAGAGTTGATCCGGGCGATCGAGGAGAAGCAGCCGGAGGAGGATTTGCTGAGGATCGCGTCGTTTTACGACTATCTTGAGATTCAGCCGATCCACAACAACGACTTTCTGAAGCGCAGTCCGAACTTTCCGGATATCCAGACGGACGATGATCTGCGCGCCATCAATCGAAAAGTTGCGGAACTCGCGAAGAAACTCGGCAAGATGCTCGTCGCGACCTGCGATGTGCATTTCTTGAATCCAGAGGATCAGATTTACCGTGCCATCATCCAGAAGGGAAAAGGGTTTTCGGATGCGGAGATGCAGCCGCCGCTCTATTTGCGGACGACCGAGGAAATGCTCAAGGAGTTTGACTACCTCGGTGAGGAGCTCGCGTATGAAGCGGTTGTGACGAACCCCCGCAAGATTGCGGAAAGCGTCGAAGTGTTCAAGCCGATCCCCGATGATCTCTATTCCCCACAGATTCCGGGTGCCGACGAGGAAATCCAGTCGATGTCCTATTCGCGCGCCAAGCAGATGTATGGGGAGAACCTGCCGAAAATCGTCCAGGACCGCCTCGAGCAGGAACTGAAACCGATCATGGCACACGGCTTTTCGGTGTTGTATCTGATTGCGCAGCGGCTCGTCAAGAAGTCGAACGACGACGGCTACCTGGTCGGCTCGCGTGGATCGGTCGGCTCGTCTTTCATCGCGACCATGACCGGCATCACGGAGGTCAACCCGCTGCCGCCGCATTATCGCTGCCCGAACTGTCAGTACAGTCACTTTATCACGGATGGCTCGTATGGCTGCGGCTATGACCTGCCGGACAAGGATTGCCCGGTCTGCGGGACGCCGCTTATCAAGGACGGGCACGATATCCCGTTCGCCGTCTTCCTCGGCTTCGATGGCGATAAGGTCCCGGATATCGATCTGAATTTCTCCGGCTCCTATCAGCCGGTAGCACATAAATACACGGAGGTACTGTTTGGCAAGGACAACGTCTATCGCGCGGGCTCGATCCAGACCGTAGCGGACAAGACAGCGTTCGGCTACGTCAAGAAATTCTTCGAGGAAAAAGGCGTCAAAAAGCATATCTCCTATATCGACAAACTCGCGCATGGCTGCATGGGCGTCAAGAGCACGACCGGGCAGCATCCAGCGGGCATCATGGTTGTGCCGCGCAATATGGACGTGCATTTCTTCACGCCGATTCAGCATCCAGCCAACGATATGAAGTGCGGGACGATTACGACGCATTTCGATTATCACTCCATATCCAGCCGTCTCGTCAAGCTCGATATTCTCGGACACGATGACCCGACGGTCATCCGCATGCTGCAGGACCTCACGCATCGCGATCCGAAGACGATACCGCTCGACGATAAAGCGACGATGTCGATTTTCGAGGGAACCGGGGCGCTTGGCGTGACGCCGGACGAGCTCGGTGCCACCTCTGGCACCTTCGGGATCCCGGAGTTTCGCACGCCGTTCACGCGGCAGATGATCGACGACACGAAGCCGGACTGTTTCTCCGATCTCGTGCGGATCTCCGGATTCTCGCATGGTACCGACGTATGGCTCGGCAATGCACAGGAATTGATCCGCAATGGGACTTGCACCATCAAGAACGCGATTTCGGCGCGCGATGATATCATGATGTATCTGATTCATCATGGCATCGATCCGCTGCTGTCGTTCAAGACCATGGAGAAGGTCCGCAAAGGACGCGGCATCGCGCCGGAGGTCGTTGAGAAACTGCAGGCAGGCAAGATTCCGGAATGGTTCATCGCCTCCTGCCAGAAAATCAAGTACCTGTTCCCGCGCGCACACGCGACGGCGTACGTCATGATGGCGTACCGCATCGCGTACTGCAAGGTGCATTACCCGCTCGCGTATTACGCGGCGTATTTCTCCATCCGCGCCGACGAGTTTGACGCAAACGTCATTGCGCGCGGCAAGGATTTCGTGAAAAGCCAGATCGATGCGCTCGAGGCCGCTTCCAAGGAGAAGAAGCTCGACGCGAAGCAGAATGCGACGTTGATCGTCCTGCAGCTGGCCTGGGAGATGTACCTGCGCGGCTACAGCTGCGAATACGTCGACCTCTACCGCAGCGATGCGGAGAAATTCCAGATTGATGGGAATGCGTTGCTGCCGCCGATCGCGAGCCTTGCTGGCATGGGGGCCAAAGCCTCGAACAGCATCGCTAAAGCGCGAAAGGACGGGGCGTTCACCTCGGTGGAGAATCTGCGCAAGCGCACGGGAATTTCGAAAACGAATATCGAAATCCTGCGCGAACATGGCTGCCTGGATGGCATGGACGAGAGTGACCAGCTCGCTCTGTTTCAATGAAGATGCAATCACAAGCTAAGATGCGGCGAAAGCCTCGTCTTAGCCTTTTTTGAACAATAAGGGGGATCTATGGCGGAAAACGAAAACAAGGCAGCGGCTGCAGCAAGCGGGGAACCCGTCGTTCCGGAGGCTCATTTCGTGCATCTGCATGTCCATACGGGATTCAGCCTGCTCGACGGCGCAAGCCGCATCGACGACCTCGTATCGACCGCGAAAAAACTCGGCATGAAAGCGCTGGCCATCACGGATCACGGCGTCATGTACGGCGTCATCGATTTCTATAAGGCGTGCAAGGAGCAGGGGATCAAACCCATCATCGGTTGCGAAGTCTACCTCGCGCCGACTTCGCGCAAAGAAAAACAGGAAGTGAATGGCGTTCGCTATTACCATCTGATCCTGCTCGCGGAAAATCAGACGGGCTACCGGAACCTCGTCAAGCTCGTTTCGCTCGGCAACATCGAAGGCTATTATTACAAACCGCGCATCGACAAGGAAATCCTGCGCCAGTACCATGAGGGACTCATCTGTCTTTCCGCCTGCATCGCCGGCGAAATTCCAAGCACGCTGATCCAGGACAACCCGGAGCGCGCTGATGAGCTCGTGCGTGAGTATCTCGATATTTTCGGGAAGGACCACTTCTTTCTGGAAATCCAGAATCACGATCTGCCGGAGGAAAAGAAAACGTGGCCGGGGCTCATCGCGCTCGCCAAAAAGTACAACGTCGGCCTCGTGGCGACGAACGATCTGCATTACGTGCACCGTGAGGACAGCGAGTTTCACGATATCTTGCTCTGCCTGCAGACAGGCAAGACGATGGACGATCCGGACCGCATGCGCTTCAACAACGATTCGTATTACCTAAAGCCGGAGGCGGAGATGCGCGCGCTCTTCCCAGAACTCCCCGAGGCTTTTGACAACACCGTGAAAATCGCCGACCGCTGCCAGGTCGACTTTGAGTTCGGCAAAATCCAGTTGCCGTATTATCCGATTCCGGCCCCGTACAAGGACGATGAAGCGTATTTGCACGCACTCTGCGAGCAGAACCTCCCGCGCCGTTATCCGCATCCATCTAAAAAAGTGTTGGACCGGCTCGACTATGAGCTCGGCATTATTCACAAGATGGGGTATGACAGCTATTTTCTGATCGTGTGGGATTTTATCAATCATTCACGCGAGCAGGGGATCGGCGTCGGTCCGGGGCGCGGTTCCGCCGCTGGCTCGATCGTCGCGTATATCCTGGGCATTACGAGCATTGACCCGCTGAAATACGACCTGCTGTTCGAGCGTTTTCTGAACCCGGACCGCGTTTCGATGCCGGATATCGATGTAGATTTTGATTATATCCGGCGCGGGGAAGTCATTGACTACGTCAAGGAACGCTATGGGTATGACCATGTCGCGCAGATTGTGACGTTCGGCACGATGGCCGCCAAGGGCGCCATCCGCGACGTCGGCCGCGTGCTCAATATGCCCTACAGCGAGGTTGCAAAAATCGCAAAACTCGTGCCGACGGAGCTACATATCACGCTCGAAAAAGCGCTGAAAACATCCGCAGAACTCCGAAGCGTCTATGAGGAGGATGCGCAGGTACACCATCTGATCGATCTCGCGAAAAAGGTAGAGGGATTGCCGCGCAATTCCTCTACCCATGCGGCGGGCGTCGTCATCGCACGCCATCCGCTGACAGACTACGTGCCGGTCTCGATTTCTGAGGACGGCACGCTGATCACCGAGTACGATAAGGACCATGTCGAGGAGCTCGGCCTGCTCAAGATGGACTTTCTCGGCCTGCGCACCCTGACCGTCATCAGCGACACCTTGCAGAACGTCAAGAAAACGCGCGGCCTCGACATCGATATACGAAAAATCCCGCTGGCGGATGAAAAAACCTCGAAAATGCTCTGTGAGGGGCGCACCGGCGCCGTGTTCCAGATGGAATCCGCGGGCATGACGAGCCTCGTCAAGAGCATCGCGCCGACCTGTTTTGCCGACCTCATTCCGACCGTCGCGCTTTACCGGCCGGGGCCGCTCGGCTCCGGCATGGTCGAGGATTTCATTGCGGGCCGCCGCGGGGAAAAGCAAGTCACCTATATGCACCCGCTGCTCGAACCCATCCTCAAGGAGACGTTCGGCGTCGTGCTCTATCAGGAGCAGGTCATGCAGATCGTGCAGGTGCTCGCGGGCTTTACGCTCGGGCAGGCTGATCTGCTGCGCCGTGCGATGGGCAAGAAAAAAGCCGATATCCTGATGTCGCAGAAAGGCAACTTTCTCGATGGCTGTGAGAAGAACGGCATCGAACCAGGCCTTGCAAACACGATTTTCGATCTGCTCACGCATTTTGCGGATTACGGCTTCAATAAGTCACACTCGGCAGCCTATGCGCTGGTCGCCTGGCAGACGGCTTACCTCAAGGCACATTATCCGTCGGAATTCATGGCAGCGATGCTCACGAGCGTCATGGACACGCAGAGGGTACCTTTTTATATCGATCTCTGCCGCCGCATGCATATCCAGATCCTTCCGCCGGACATCAACGCGAGCGGCGCAACCTTCTCCGTCGATGGAGAGGCCATCCGCTTCGGACTCGGCGCTGTGCGCAACGTCGGCGAGGGGGCTATCGCGTCGGTGGTCCGCGCACGGGAACAGGACGGCCCGTTCCAGAGCCTTGTAGATTTCTGCGGGCGCGTGGATATCGGTCAGGTCAATAAGCGCGTCATCGAGAGCCTGATCAAATGTGGGGCGTTCGATGCACTAGGCGCCAAGCGCAGCCAGTTGCTCGCGATCCTCGACCAGGCGATCAGTGAGGCGCAGCAGCAGCAAAAGGACACACTTACCGGGCAGCTCGGCCTTTTTGGGGAAGAGGATCTCGAGAAGGCAGCGAATCTCCGCCTGCCGGATATTCCAGAGGTGCCAAGGCAGGAGAAACTGCAATGGGAAAAAGAGAATACGGGATTCTACATCACGGGGCATCCGCTTGATTCGTATCAGCGAAAGCTCGAAAATCTGCCGGCGCTCGGTTTCCTCCGGCAGGGAGGGATTGCGGATAAGAAGACCGTGCGCATTGGCGGCATGATCAGCGAGGCGAAGCGCATCACGACGAAGCGCGGGGATACGATGTGTTTTGTGACGCTCGAGGATTTCACCGAGAGTATCGAGGTCGTCGTTTTCCCCCGCGCGTTCAATCTGTATTTTTCGCTGCTCCAAGTCGATGTTCCCGTCGTGATTCAGGGCAAGACAGACTATCAGGACGACGGCGTCAAGATTCTTGCGGACAAGGTTTGGGATCTTGCGGACTATCTGCCAGAATACTATATTTTGCTTCCGCGTGATAAGGACACAGCGGAAACCAAGGAGAGCGTTTTGGCCATCCTGCAGAAGCATCCTGGAGACCATCCCGTCTACTTGCATACCGCCGGCCGCTGGCAGAAGCTGCCGGCGGAGCAGAATCTCGACGACAGCGACGAAGCCCTGCAGGAGCTTCGCGCGCTGCTCGGCGAGGGAAACGTCAAAAAGCGGTGAAGCCGCGAAATTTTGCCAAATGGCAGCAAACCCCCGAAAGGACCGGCCGGGTCCTTCGGGGGTTTTTCTTTAAATGTAGTATTCGGTTTTGTCCTCTGGTTTCAGAGCGAACGCGGTGAAGACTTTGTCGCGGATATGCAGAAAATCGGGACTCGTGCGGTCGCGGCGCCCATGGAGGTCGACCGGCAGAATGGTTTTGATCTTGCCGGGGTTCGGCGTCATGATGACGATGCGGTCGGCGAGTACGATGGCCTCGTCGATGTCATGCGTGACAAAGATAATGGTTTTTTTCTGTTCGCGGCAGATGGCGGAAATCTCGTCCTGCAGGTTCATGCGCGTAATGGCGTCGAGTGCCGCGAACGGCTCGTCCATAAATAAGATATCGGGATCGACGGCGAGCGCGCGGGCGATCGCGACACGCTGCTGCATGCCGCCCGATAGTTCCGACGGATAATGCTCCGCGAACGGCGCAAGGCCGACGAGCTTCAGGTAGCGCAGAGCGGTTTCCCGGCGTTCTTCCTTGTCCTTATGCAGGCTCTCGAGGCCAAGCTCCACGTTTTTTTCTACGGTGCGCCAGGGCAGCAGCCCGTAGTTCTGGAAAATCGTGACGTTGCGGATGGATGGGGCTGTGACGGGAACACCGCCGATGGACGCGCTCCCGCTGGTCGGGTGGTCGAATCCCGCGAGAATGGAAAGCAGCGTGCTTTTGCCGCAGCCGGACGGCCCGAGCAGGCAGATGAATTCGCCCTGCTCCACCGTGAGATTGACCTGGTCGAGGGCAGTGAAGCTGCCGTCGTTTTTCGGATAAAGGCGCGAGACATCGCGCACCTCAATATAGCTCATAGAGGGCTCCTTTCTGTCATCGGTTAACGGTTGCTTTCGGGCTTTTCAGGCGGTACGGCTGCCGAAGCGACGGCCAATCGCACGCTCGACCATGGTGACGCCGCTGTCGAGCAAGAGGCCGAGAATGCCGATGGTGATGATGGCGGCCATGAGCAGGTCGGCGCGAAGGTTGTTGCGCGCGTCGATGATCAGGAAGCCAAGACCGCTTTGCGCGCCGACCATTTCTCCGGCAACGAGAAAGACCCAGGCGGTGCCGAGCGCGAGGTGCAGGCCCGTCGCAATGCGTGGGAAAACCGCGGGGAAGACAATCTTTACGAGCACCTCCGGCTGCTGGATGCTAAAGTTTTGTGCGACTTTCAGGTAAACGGGATCGATGTCCCGCACGGCGGATACCGTCGCGAGCAGGACGGGGAAGAACGCCGCGAGGAAGATGATGACGAGCGCCGGCATTTCTCCAATGCCGAAGAAAAGGACGATGAAGGGAAGCCAGGCCATCGGGGAAATCGGGCGCAGCACCTGCGCGATCGGATTGAGATAGGCCCAGATGCCGCGATACCAGCCAAGCACGAGGCCGAGCACCATCGCGAGGACGATGGAGGAGAGGTAGCCGATGGCGAAGCGCGTGAGGCTGGCGCCAATATCCTGCAGCAGGACACCGTCGGCGATCAGCTCATAGAAGCCCTTGAGCGTAGCGAGCGGTGAGGGGAACAGCGCTTCGTTATAGCCGCCGGCGCTTAAGAGCGCCTGCCAGAAGAGCATGACGAGCAGGAACGCGCCGAGAAGGTGACGGGTGTTTTTCTGGATTTGCATGGGGTCACGTCCTTTCTGTGGAACGTTTTGCGTCAGGGAGAAGGGAGGTATCGACGAAATCCTCGTAAGAAGGTGCTTTTTTGATAAGATTTGCGTCGAACATGCGGCGGATGAGCTCCGCGTAGGCGTCCTCCCGTATCACGAGGTCATCAAAGGAAATCCATTGCAGGGAGAGATCGAGAACTGCGGGTTTGGCCTTAAAGGTTTTCTGCGCAAGCGCTGCGGTTTCTTCCGGGTGCGCGGCGAGCGCATGGCCCGCCTCGAGGTATTCCCGCGTTGCCGCTGCAGCCAGGTCATGGTGATCTTTGGCAAAAGCGCCGTTGAAGACGAGCGCGCAGCAGAGGCTGTCCGGCCAAAGCGATTCGGAGCGCAGGAGGATATGCCCCGTCCCGAGCACGACGGCTTTTGCACCGAAAGGCTCGGCCACGCAGTATCCGGCAATTTGTCCCTGCGCGAGTCCGGCCGGCATTTCTGGCGGGGACATCTCGACGACGGTCAGATCTTTTTCGGACATGCCGTGTTCTGCGAGCATCTGGTCGAGCAGGAGCTTATGCGAGGACTGCTTGTGCGGGATGGCAAAAATCTTGCCGCGGAGATCCTCGACGCGCTCGATGCCGTTTCCGGCGATGATGACGTTGCCGTCATGGTGGCCGAGCGCGGCCGCCTTGAGGTCGATGCCCTGCTCGCGCGCCTTGACCGCGAGCTCGATGAGTACGGATGCTCCGTCGACCTTGCCCGTGTTCAACGCGTCCATGAGTTCTGGCCACGAGCCGTAGCGGATCAGCTTGACCTTTACCGGCCCGTCTTCTGTTTCCAGGTTCTTTTCCTCAAAGAGCGGCAGCGCGTGGGTGATCGGAAGGTACGCGATGCGGATGGTTTGCGGGGGATCGCCGGCAGGGTCTGCCGCGTTTTTCTGCCCGATACAGCCCGGCAGGAGAAGCAGCGTGGTGAGCAGAAGGAACAGCCATACTTTTTTCATGGGAATCATCCTTTCTTCCGTTTCCTTGCTTCTCAAGCACGGGGCGGTGCCTTAGTCCCAGCCAAGCCTCTTTCGCGCGGCGTTGATGTCTTCCACCATCTGCCTGGCAAGGGCTTTCGGGTCGGTGTTGACGACCATGACGGCGCCGAGGGTTTCTTTGGTATCCTGCTTTAGGAAGCGTTCGACCTGTGGAGCTCCTTGCACCGGCGGCTCAACACAGTGATAGGAATCGATGCCGAACAGGCGGAATGCGAGGGAGGCGTCGAGGCCTTTTTCGTTGGACCATTCCGGGCTTGTAAAGGCGTAGGGCATATCTTTGATGGCGTGGCCTGCCGCCTGGGCAACGCCGCCAAAGACGGCCGAGGCGCGCGCGTTGTCGATACACTCGCCCATGTGCCAGACCGGCGGGAGTTTGCCGCCGAGGAATTCCTGCAGCCTGGTGCCGGCTTTTTTTGCGCCTTCCCTGCTGCAGTAGCCGAGCTTGAGCAGAGGGAACGAGGCGCAGCCGTTCGTGAAAATCAGGATATCGTTCTTCAGCAGTTCATCGGCGACGTCGACGATCGCGCGTTCATAGACGACACGCGGATTCGAGCAGCCGACCATGTTGACGATGCCGCGGATGCTTCCCCGCTTGAGCGCTTCGGCGAGCGTGCCAAAGCCACCGAATTCATCGGCGATGTTCTCGGCATTAAAGCCGACGTCCGCCGTGACCTCGTAGGCCGGGATAAATACCGGAACTTCGCGGCGCGCGGCAAAGCTCTCAATGCCGCGCGTGACAATCTGGCGCGCGAGGTTCTCCGTGTCTTCGATATTGGCGTGATGATGGTCGTAAGCGTAGTGTTCGGCGCCAGGCAGACGGGCGCTGTCACTCGTTGTGACGACGGTCGTCTTAAAGCAGCGCGCAACATCCATGATGGACGGGTAGACGTCCTGCACATCCGCAACCCACAGATCGAGTGCCCCGGTGCCCAGCACGAGCTCGGCGCCGACGGCGTTCGAGAGCGGGATGACGCCTTCGTAGCGGTACATGGCGGCGAGGCAGGAGCAGCAGATGCCGTAGAACTGGATGCCTTTGGCGCCCGCGGCCCGCGCCTTGTTCTGGAATTCCTCCGAGCGGCCGATGCGGACGATCTCGGATACGAGCGTCGGCAGATGACCGTGTACGGCGATATTCACATAGCCCTTTTTCAGCGCGCCGATGTTAACTTTCGAGGTCGCGCGGTGCCCAATGCCGAACATGGCGTCCGTGCCGATGTTCGAGGCGACAACGCCCGTGAAACAGAAGGCAAGACCGCAGCGCAGGAACTGCTGCATGATGTTCCGCCAGTCACCGTCCGTACCAACGCCCGTGCGGTGATATGCCTCGAAGACTTCATGATAGGCGCTGATCGGCAGGATATCGAGCTTTTTCCAGACTTCCTGGCGTTCCTTTGGTGCGAGTGCCTTGATCGTCTCGTAATCGTCTGGCGTCGGCCGCGAGAGGTCGGCGAGCAGGACATCCGCGAGCTTGCCGGCGAGGCGCTTCGTGCTCTGACCGCGCGTCTCGATGCCGAAGGCTTTGCAGACCGCGCGGATACGCTTCTCGCCGAGCAGGGGCAGGTGGAGACGACCCTCTACGATGAACTTCAGCGAGAGCAGGATCTCGCGGGCGTGCGCGCCGTGCTGTGCGACACCGGCTGCGGCGCTCCGCAGCAGATTGCGGCTGACGATGAGGTTGGCATCCGCGCCGCAGACGCCTTTCGGGCTTTTGGCCGTAATCTTGCATGGCCCCATATTGCAGTTCTTGCAGCAGACGCCCGCCAGTCCAAACGTACATTGCGGTTTCTGCGCGTCAAAGCGGTCGAAAATGGTTGAGACGCCGATTTGCTCCATGCGCAGCATCATTTCGCGGACTGCCGGGTCCGGGGTATGGTCGAGCACGTCCTGCTTTGAGGCAAACGTCTTGCGGTAGGCCGTGACCGCTGCCATGTAGTCCGCGGTGCCGCCATGCACATGCGGGTGATCATGGTCGTGCTCGTGACCGTGCTCGTGGCCGTGGACATGATCTGGCGTTTGTTCGTGCGGGGTATGGTTTCGAATGCTCATGCGGATTCTCCTTTTTTCTCCTAATATATGTATAACATATATATTTACTATGATTTTACAAATAACTATACAGGAATTTGTTGGAGTTGTCAATCGGTAAATCGGTACTTTTTGAGAAAATTTTTCCCACACGATGCGCGCCCGTCAGGTCCTTATGATTTTTATTGGCATCGTCGTTGGAAACCGTTGACGGTTTCTTTTGTGGAATCCCAAAGCCAAAAGTGTGTCAAGCATAAATGAATATACATGGGAATAAAAACTTGAAAAATGGTGCCATACGGAACATGCAAGCAGGAATTTTTGCATGGAAAGAAGAATATGATGATAATCAATTCAATAACATGAAAGGTGGACAATCATAATGAAGAAAAATCTTGGTGTAGTACCAGCAGTGTATCCGATGCCGGTTTTGATGGTAGCGGCATACGACGAGAATGGAAAAGTGAATGTCATGAACGCAGCATGGGGTATGATCTGCAATGAGGACAGAATTGCTCTGTTTATCGATGAGGAGCACAAGACCACGCAGAATCTTCTGAAGACAAAGGCTTTCACGGTAGCACTTGCCGATAAGGAGCACATGGATGTTGCTGACTTCTTTGGAATT
>JALFBM010000041.1 GCA_022773425.1 Selenomonadaceae bacterium | reverse complement strand
ACATAACCAATCGATGTAAATTACATCTGGCTTGCATCATAAACTAAGTTTTGATGCACTGCATTGTTTAGTTTTCAGAGAACAACTCCGGCTTTTGACTCGGGGTTTTTGCGCCCCCGTCTCAAGCGGCTTAATTAGTATATCTCTTTTATTTTACTCTGTCAAGGTCTTTTTGAAAAATCATTCAAGTTTTTCTTTTCTGACTCCGACAGGGAAAATCAAATTTTGGTGGCGGCACAGAGATTTGAACTCCGGACACTGCGGGTATGAACCGCATGCTCTAGCCAACTGAGCTATGCCGCCGCAAACAAGAAATATTATACCGTCTACAGCAGGAGCTGTCAACCCCTTGCCGCCGTTTTTCCAAAATCTTTGCAGCACAAATCAGCTCTTGATCCAGCCAAAGCGCTCGAAGATCGGCGTATAACGGATGCGCTCGAGGAAGGACTTGTTCGTGTCCTCGGTATGAAATACCGGCACGCGTTCAAGGGCATAGATGTTACTCGCCTTGTCGACGTTGCCATATTTGATCGTGAAGGCTGCCTTGTAGCCCGCATCTTTCACGAGCTGCGCAATGTGCAGGTTGTACGTGCCGGTCGGATATGCCATATAATCCACCTGGTGGCCGAGCTCTTTTTCGGCCTGCTTTTTCGAGTCGACGAGTTCTGCGCGGAGCTGATCGTCCGTGAGGTCGGTCATCGACTTGTGGTCGACAGTATGCGACTGGATGGAGATGCCGTTCGCGTCCATTTCACGCGCCATATCCCAGGTCAGGTAGTTCGGATATTTGCCGAGGAAACCGGTCACGACGAAGACCGTCGCCTTAAAGCCGTATTTCTTCAGGATCGGGTAGGCGTTGTCGTAATTATCGCGATAGCCGTCGTCAAAGGTGATCAACACCGGATTGTCTGGCAGTTCCTCCGTTCCCTCGAGGCTGTTGTACAGGTCGTCCGGCGTAATCGTATGGTAGCCGTGATCGTAGAGATACTGCATCTGCTGCTCAAAGTCCTCCGGCAAGACCGACAGGGAGATGTTCATGTTATCGATTTTATGGTAGTTCAACACGATGACCTTCGTGCCGTTCTCGCTGTCCGCGACCATGCGCGCCGTCAGGGGGCGCGGGCTCGTGACGAGCAACGGCACCGTGAGAAGCAGCAAAAAGAGCAAGGCTTTTTTCCACCAGCGGATTTTCCGCGCAGGACCCATCTGGATGTTCATACTCGTTCTACCTCCCCATGACGCAACCGCAGCAGACTCCAAATCAGCAAAATCAGGGCGCCGCCGCCAGACAGCAGCTGCCCGCTGGTTATCCCCGTCTCCGCCGGACCCGCGAGATAAAAGAAGCCGCAGGCAAAGCGAATGGCCGCGATGAGACCCGCGCCAAACAGGAAACGAAATCCCCTGTGCCGCAGAATATGCAGGAAATGCTGCAGCCCGGCAATGAGCAGCACGAAAAAGAACGCGACGGTCTGCATCGCCGCCTGATACAGGGCGATCGGCTGGAAGTACTCACTGTCCTCAAATCCCATCGGTCGGTAGGCAAACTCGACGTATTCGGCGAGCGTGTGGTCATTCGGGATATCCGGCGGAAACGGCGTCCCCATCGTGAGCTGCAGGAGAAAAGCCCCGATCTCGCCGAGCACGACGCTCAGAATGAGAGATGGCGTCAAGCCGTCGAGCAGGCGCCAGGTATCGAGCCCCTGCACGCGGCATACGCCGAATACGGCGAGAAAAAAGCCGGCCATCGCCCCGTACACGGAATAGCCGCCCTGCCAAAAGCAGAAAATGCCCAAAAAATCGCCCGAAAATTCCGCGAGATGATGCAGTACGTATCCCGCGCGCCCACAAAGGATCCCGAGGGGAATCCCCCAAAGCAAACTATCGATGACGGGTTCAAAACGCCGGTGCCCGATCCGGAACACCAGCCAGGCAAGTGCCGTTCCAGCGAACAATGCCACACTGACAACGAGGCCATAACTATACACGGCAATCCCCCCAAGATTCGCCGCAACCGGTCCCATGAACATCTCTCCTCTCATTTTCTATCCTGTTTATTTTAACGCAAGAATAGGGAAAAAACCAGTCCTGTCTGTGACAAAATCATACTACAGAAACAAAAAATATGCTATAATACGAGACGGATGCGGGAATGGAGAGATGTTCCCGCGAGAATCAGTATAGCAGAAAGAAACAGGAGGTTTCAATCATGGCGATTACGAAAGATATGAGCATCATGGAAGTCGTGCAGAAATACCCGGATACGGTCGATGTCTTCATCAACTCCGGCATGGGCTGCCTCGGCTGCGCTGCCGCAAATTTCGAGAACATCGAGCAGGGCGCGATGGCACATGGCATCGACGTCGACGCACTCATCAAGGGCCTGAATGAGGTCGTTGGCGCGGACGCCTGAGGGTAAAAAAAAGCAGCGGGAACGCCCGCTGCTTTTTTTTACCTTTTTTTACGCCTTTTTCCCTTTGGCGGCCATCTTTTTCTGGCACTCCTCGCAGTACCCGAAGAATTTCGTCTCATGATCCTGCACGAGAAACCCCGTCTTCTCGCGGATCCGCCGCTCGATATTCGTCGTGAGCGGCGAATCGACCTCGATCACTTTGCCGCATCCCAGACAGATCAGGTGATGATGCTGATGCGGGTGTTCCGGTGTCGCGCGGTTCTTTTCATAGCAGTTCACGCCATTGAGCTCGATACAGGTCAACAGGCCGGTCTCGGTCAGCAGGTCGAGCGTTCGATAAATCGTCGCGAGCCCGATATTGATCTTACTGTCCTTGCGCACGATATCGTAGACTTCCTCTGCGCTCAGATGTTCGCGCGGGTTCTCCTCAAAGGCGTCCAGGATCATTTGGCGCTGCGGCGTCATCTTCTTGTTCTTCCGATCCAGTGCGTCCCGTAAGGTATCCAGTTCCTTTTCTTTTTCTTTTTCATTCATGGCCATCCTTGTCACCGAAATCCTTTCTATTCCTGCCACCCCTGCAGCGTCCAATAGTCCTCAATCCCTTGGATGACCGGATAGAACAGTTCTCCAACATTCGACACGCGGGTGATCATCCAGTGCCCATCCGGCTGTTCCTCGAGGGAAAGCTCAAGCATGGCCTTCGGCACGAGTCTGCCATAAGCGGTATCCTTCCCTCGGATCTCGACCTTGGCCTGCGCGCTGCCGCCACTTTTCTGTACGGATTTCAGCTCTGCTGAATAGTTCTGCTCGAACTTGTCCGCTTCGTCCGAAAGCCATTTGGCCTGGCCATCGCTGCGGCTGATCGGCTGGATGGCCGGATCGAGATGCAGCTCGAGCACGCGGTGGATGAACACGAGATCGTCGCTGCGGCGGTTCGCGATATAATCCTTCATGAACGCGGTATCGTGGCGGAAAAACCAGTCTTTCGGGTACATCTGGGAGAGCTTCCCGATATTCTCCGCGAGCATCTCCGTGCTCTCATCGTAAGCCGCGGTCACGAGACCGTCAACATCCACATAGCGGCTGACCTTGCTGCTGTCCTTCTGCTGAAGACCGGCCGCAGCCTGCTCGAGCGCGTACTCCGGCGTGCGCTCCGACTGATACGCATAGCCGCTGACGCCAATGGCCGTCAGCAGGAGCAACAGCAGCGCGAGCAGCGCAAACTTTTTCCTATACATAATCCATGGTTCCCCCACCAAGGAGTCCGGCAGACTCCCCCTACTTCCATGATATTTTCTTCCGAATTCTTTTTATTTTATTTCATTTTCGTGAACAATAGATGGAAATTTAGTATCTGGTATAGAACCGCGTACTCCCACGCCCCGTGGAAACGGGGATTCCGTATTGACAGATACCCCGAAAGGGTATATAAATAAGAGTGTAAATGAGAAAGGTTCTTAGGAGGTATGCGTCATGAATGCGCCAACTATAATCATCGGCCTTGTTCTGCTCGTGCTGCTCTACATCGCCGGGAAACATGCCTACCGTCTGTTTCACGGCGAGCCGGTCTGCTGCCAGACCAGCACGCCGTCCGTTCCGAAAAAGAAGCTGCACGGGGACATTGTTGCGACAAAGATCGCCGATATCGAGGGGATGACCTGCGGAAATTGCAAAAACCGCGTCGAGATGCTGCTCGATGAAATCGACGGGGCGTCTGCCAAGGTCAACCTGCACTACCATCAGGCAACGATCCGCATGACACGCATCGTCAGCGACGACGAAATCCGCAAAGCCCTCGATGGCAGCGGCTACACCATAACATCGATCCAGAAAAAATAGCCTGCAATAGAGAGGCGACGCGAACCAAAATTCCGTTCGCGCCGCCTTTTTCTCTTCTTATGGCTCGGGAGCCGTTTTTTTCTTCAGCTTGCTCGTAATCCAGGAAAAATGGTTCATGAGGTAATGACCGATGGTTTCGCCGATATAGCGTTTGCCGAAATAGTCCGGATGCAAGCCGTCGGTCGTATAGTCTCTGCGCA
The DNA here is from genome assembly GCA_022773425.1 of Selenomonadaceae bacterium. GTDB lineage: Bacteria > Bacillota > Negativicutes > Selenomonadales > Selenomonadaceae > UBA2897. The sequence continues at coordinate 9,229 of JALFBM010000041.1, read as the reverse complement.
GGTAGCCATCCGCATCCGTCAGCATCGTCGAGACATCGACGGCGTATTTCTGCCGCAGGATCCAGTCGTTGATGTAGGTCTGGTGGATTTTCCAGTCGGACGGCGGCGTCTCAATGCCCGTCCGCGAAAACAGCGCTGGCTGGATTGGCGTGACGGTCGCAAATACCGGGATGATGCCATAGGCGAGGCATTTATCCCGGATGGCCTCGAGGTTTTGGACGGTCGTCCAGCCGAGCGTGCCGCCGCGGTAATCGTTGACGCCGCCCATGATCACGAGGACGTTTGGCTGGAAGGGCAGGACATCGCGCTCGAAGCGCTCGAGCATCGCGTCCGTCGTGTTGCCGCTAAACCCGATGTTCTTCACCGGCACCGGCGAGTAGGTCTCCCAGTCATAGCGCATATACCCAGGTGGTACGCTGATGACGCCGCCCCCGTGGGTGATGCTGTCGCCCAGCGCGGCAACAGGCGTCGGCGTCGTCACCTCGAACGAGCTGCGCGGCGACCAGTCGCTGATCGGCGTTCCGTAGGACGTGACCGCGCGCACGCGCCAGTAATAACTGCCAGGACTCGTGTAGCCGCCGTCCTCATAAACATCGTACTCGTCGGCGTGCAGCGTACGCACGAGCGTATCGCTGCCAACCGTGCCCTTCCGCCAGACCTGCACCTCGTGGTGTTTCGCATCGGCTGTCGGGATCCACGAATAGACCGGGTAGACCGGCGCATAGTCCATCTGGTTGAACTCCGTCGTCGGTTCCGGCGCCGTCGGGTTGAAGTCATTGCCCGCGCTCACGATAGGCTTCGGTGTCGAGAACGGGCCGATGGCCTTGCCCTGATAGTCCAGCGGGCATACCTTCCAATAGTAGGATTTTGCGGCCTCGCCGTAGGCAGACAGGCGTACCTCGACACCGTTCGTGAAGACCTGATCGATGGTCTTGACGATGTTCGCCGGCGTATCCTCCGCGGATTTCAAGATCACGACCTGATACTGCACAGCGCCCGTCACGACCGGCCAATGCAGGCGAGCCGAGCTCAGATACGCTGGAGCCTGCACGGCAGCCGTTTCCCCGGGCACCGATGCGGATGCCATCGGCATCGAAATAAAACTGAACGCAAGGCAGGCCGCCCCGAGCAGCCTGCCTGTTATTTTTCTTCTGTACTTCATGAAAAAAAGATTTCCTGCTTTCTGTCAGACTGTAAGCATCAAAAACAACAGTCTCTATTATAGCATTTTCTTCCCGCACTTTCAGCTCATTCGGAAAAGAATTTTCCCTCCAGGGCGTAAGCGTGATTGAGCGGGCCGGAGCCGTGCCCGAGGTCGAGCCCCGCCCGGATGGCGCCGGTCAGATATTCCTTCGCGCGCCAGACGGCATCGGGCAGCGCAAAGCCTTTGGCGAGGTTCGCCGCAATGGCGCTCGAGAGCGTACAGCCCGTCCCGTGCGTGTTCGGATTCGCGAGGCGCTCGCTGTGGAACCATTGCTCGCCGCCCTCTCCGGTCACGAGCAGGTCATCGGCATCCGCGCCGAAATGCCCGCCCTTCGCGAGGACGGCCGTACCGAGCTTTTCCTGCAGATCGTGCGCCGCCGCCCGCATATCCTCGCGGCTCCTTATCTCTATGCCCGCGAGCGCGCCGAGCTCACTCGTGTTCGGCGTGATGACCTCGGCGAGCGGCAGGAGCTCGCGCATGAGTGCCTGCCCCGCCGTCTCCTGCATGAGGCTCGCGCCAGAAGTTGCGACCATGACCGGGTCGACGACGATATGCCCGGCCCGATGCGCCTTCAGCCGCTCGGCGATGACCTGCACGAGCGCCGCCGAGCTCACCATGCCGACCTTTACGGCGTCGGGGCGGATATCCTCAAACACCGCATCGATCTGCGCCGCGAGGAAGGCCGGCTCCGCCTCCTGCACCGCGCGCACCCTCGTCGTATTCTGCGCGGTCAGCGCCGTGATGGCGGTCATGCCGTAGACACCGTTCGCGAGGAAGGTCTTGAGGTCAGCCTGGATGCCCGCCCCACCGCTCGAGTCGCTGCCGGCAATCGAGAGTACCCGATATACCTTTTGATGCATCGTCATGCTATCCCATCTCCTATACGAGATTCGATACAAAAAATATCCAGAGAAACACAGCTGCTCTTCCCTGGATTTACCCTTCGCGATTCAGCCGCTCGGCGAGCAGGGTGTAGCGCTTGCGCGTGCGGTCGTTGAGGACCGCGGTCTGCAGGGCCTTGCGCGAGCCGATCAGGATGACCTGCTTTTTCGCACGCGTGACGGCGGTATAGAGGAGGTTGCGCTGCAGCATGATATGATGTCCCGGCAGCAGTGGCAGGATGATCACGGGGTACTCGCTGCCCTGGCTCTTGTGCACGCTCATCGCGTAGGCGAGCGTGAGCTCGAGGAGCTCGCCCTTCTCGTATTTCACGGAAAGCTCCTCGCTGTATTTCACGGTCAGGCTGGTGGGCTCGACGCGCGTGATGAAGCCGATATCGCCGTTGAACACCTTTTTCTGGTAGTTGTTGCGCGTCTGCATGACCTTATCGCCGAGGCGGAAAACGCGCGTACTGCTCGAAAACTCCGGCTTCTCCTCCGACGGCGGGTTCAGATGCTTCTGCAGGAGCACGTTGAGGTTGTCGACCCCGCAGGCGAGCCGGTGCATCGGCGAGAGTACCTGTACGTCGGAAAACGGCGACCATCCCTTGCGCGGGAGTTCCTCCGCGCAGAGCGAAACGATGCGCGCGGCGGCCGCGTCCGCATCTTCCTCCTCGATGAACTGGAAGTCCCCGTCCGGTCGGCAGACGGGCATGCGCCCCGCGTTGATCGCGTGCGCGTTCAGCACGATCGTACTGTCCCCGTCCTGGCGGAACACCTCGCTGAGGCGTACGCTCGGAATGACGCCCGAGCGCAGGATATCCTTGAGCACGGAGCCAGGGCCGACCGCCGGCAGCTGGTCGACGTCACCGACCAAGATGACATGGCAACCGTCAGGCACCGCCTCGAGGAAATGCTGCATGAGCACGATATCCATCATCGAGACCTCGTCGAGGATGATGACGTCGGCCTCCAGCTGCTCGTCGGCGTTTTTGCCAAAGGCAAGGCTGCCGTCGGGGCTTCCCTGCGCCTCGAGCATCCGGTGCACGGTGAGCGCCTTGCGTCCCGTCGCCTCCGCGAGGCGCTTTGCCGCGCGGCCGGTCGGCGCGCCGAGCTGTATCACGAGGCCGTGCGCCTCGAGGAGGTCGATCATGCCGCGCACAACCGTCGTTTTGCCCGTGCCGGGGCCGCCGGTCAGGACGAACACGCCCTCCTGCAGGATACCCTCGAGCGCCGCCTTCTGCCCATCGGAAAGCTGCACGCGCTGCCGCTCCTCCCAGGTATCGACGAGCTGCCCGGGATGCTTGACGCCCCAGAAATCGGCATAGCGCTGCAGGTAGAGCAGCTTTTCGGCGGTCTTTTTCTCGGCAACGTAGAGATACGGCGGATAGATGAGCGGCTCTCCCCCGACGTATTCCGCGAGCAGCTTTTCCGCTTTCAGGTCGCGGCGCATGACCTCGCGCACCCAGTCGTGATCCGCCTGCAGAATCTTCGCCGAGCGCTCGACGAGCCAGCTCTCCGGCACGCAGACATGCCCGTTCATCGCAATCTGCTGCAGGGCATAGCCGATGCCCGCGGAAATACGGGCCGCGTCGTCCTTGCCGATGCCGAGGCTCGCGGCGATCGTATCCGCCGTCGCAAAGCCGATGCCGCTGACCTCCTGTGCGAGCTGATACGGGTGATTCTCGAGCACAGAAATCGCAAACGACCCGTACTGTTTGCAGATGCGCGCGCCGAGTGCGCCCGAGACGCCGTGGCTCTCAAGCCAGAGCATGACCTCGCGGAGCTCCGACTGCTCGCTGTAGGACGCACGGATTTTCTGCGCGGTCTTTTCGCCGATGCCGGCGACCTCGAGCAGTCGTTTCGGGTGCTCTTCGATGACGCGCAGGGTATCCTCCCCGAATTTCTCGACGATGCGGTGCGCCATCGCAGGACCGATCCCGTCGATGACACCGGATCCGAGGAAGCGCTCGATGCCGGCGGCATCCGTCGGCGCCTCGATGCGCATCCCTTCCGCCTTGAACTGCCGCCCGTAACGCGGGTGCACGACCCATTCGCCGCGCAGCTGCAGAGCCTGCCCGACGAGCGGCGGCTCCGACGATACCGTGACGGTGACGTGCCCGCGCTGGCCCTCGGGCTGCAGCGAGAATACCGCGTACCGGCCGTTGTCACTCGCGAAGATCACGCGCTCCACGACGCCGCGCAGCTGCGCCTCAGACGAGCCTCCCACTGTATCTTCCATGCCAGGGAGCACGCCCTGGCCGCGTACCTCTTTCATCTCATGCCTCCGTCAGGCGTTCCCATTTCGCGTAGCGTTCCTCGATTTCCTTTTCCTTGGCTGCATAGGCCGCCGCAACCGCCTCGCTCTTAACGGGATCGGCCTGGTTCTCCGGCTGGTTCATCTCGTATTCAAGCCCCTTGAGCTCGGCCTCCGCCATCGCGATCTCCGCTTCGGCGCGATCGATGCTCTCCTGTCGCTTGGCGTCGCTCATGCTCTGGATACGGCCTGCCTCTGCCGCGTCCCTTGCCGCCGCTTTCTTGGGCACGGGACGCACAGACTTTGCCTCGGCCTTCGTCTTTTCGTGCCGGGCCGCCTTTTCGCGCGCCTTCTGCTTTTCCTCCGCCTTTTCGCGTGCCGCTGCCTCTTCTGCAGCCTCCTCACGCGCCTGCTCCTGCTTCATCAGGAAATAGCTGTAGTTGCCCGGGTATTCCGTCAGATGCCCGTCGCGCAGCTCCAGCGTACAGTTCGCGACCTTGTCGAGAAAATAGCGGTCATGCGATACGGCCAGGAACGTGCCGGGATACGCCATCAGTGCCTCTTCGACGGCCTCGCGGGACGGGATGTCAAGATGGTTCGTCGGCTCGTCGAGGATCAGGAAGTTCGCACCGGTCAGCATGAGCTTCAGAAATGCGACGCGCGACTGCTCGCCGCCCGACAGGTCGCCGATCCGACGCAGCACGTCATCGCCGCGGAACAGGAACGCGCCGAGATAGCGCCGCGCCTGCTCCTCGTCAAGGCCGAACTCGAAGTTCAGCTCCTCGAGGATGGTGTTCTCCTTGTGCAGGCCCTCGTGCTGCTGAGAGAAATAGCCGATCTTGACGCGGCTGCCGATCTTGACGCGGCCCGATGCCGCTTCGAGCTCCCCGATCAGGACGCGGAGCAGCGTCGTCTTGCCCGCGCCATTCGGTCCGACGAGCGCGACGCCGTCGCCGTTGCGGATCAGCAAGTCGACATGACGGAAAATCTCGTGCTCGCCAAAGGCAAAGGAAACGTCCTCGAGCTCTGCAACGCGCTGCGCGCACTCGGGCGGTTTGTGGAACGCAAAGTAGTCAAATGACGCGTCCTCCGGCGGCAGTACCACGCGTTCGAGACGCTTCAGCTGACTCGCCCGGCCGCGCGCCTGTTTGCTCTTGATGCCTGCCTTGTATTTGCGGATGTATTCCTCGGTTTTCCTTATGTGCTCCTGCTGCTTCTCGTAGGCAGACTGCAGGGCCGCGCGCCGCTGTGTCTTGACGCGCATGAAATAGGTGTAGTTGCCCGCGTACGCTGTGACCTGCTTGTGATCGAGCTCGAGGATCTTCGTCGCAACCTTGTCGAGGAAGTAGCGGTCATGCGAGATAATCAGCACGCCGCCCGGGTACTCGCACAAAAATTTTTCCAGCCATTCGATGTGTTCAATGTCGAGGTGGTTTGTCGGCTCGTCGAGAAAGAGAAAATCCGGTTCACGCATCAGCGCTTTTGCCAGGCAGATCTTTGTCTTCTGCCCGCCGGAAAAATGCCGTACATCCTTCTTGAAATCTTCCTCGGTAAAGCCGAGACCGAAGGCCACGCGGCGGATCCGGCTCTCGTAATCATAGCCGCCGAGGGCCTCAAACCGGTTCATGACCTTGGAATAGGCCGCCATCGTTTCCTCGTTCTTCGCTGCGCCGAGCTGCTTTTCGAGCGCGCGCTTCTGCTCGCCGAGCGCGAGGATATCCGCGAACGCGCGCTGGAACTCCTCGTAGAGTGTGCCGTCACCGAATTCTGACTGCTGCTCGACATAGCCGATCGTATCCGCGCTGCCGAGCTGGACGGTGCCGGCGTCGAGCTCCTCCTTGCCGAGCAGGCAGCGCATCAGCGTCGTCTTGCCCGCGCCGTTGACGCCAACGAAGCCCGCGCGCTCGCCTTTCTCCACTTCGAAATTCACATCATGAAAAAGCTCATGGATGCCATAGGCTTTCGTAAGCCCGATTGCTTTTATCGCGCTCAATCTATCTCTCCTTATTTTCTGCCCGTATGCCGATAATCGAGGCCGATATGGACGACGGCCTGTCTTCGGCCGCCGCCGTCCATGATGACGCACGGAAACGGCATGCCGTAAAACAAGTTCGTGTTCGCCGTCGACGTCGTGATGCTTGTCTTTTGGCGGCTCGCGTTTTTCCCAGTCTCAACGTTCGAGATGACAAACCCCTTGCGCTGCAGGATGCCGGCGACCTCCGCGCCAGCGCCGTTGATACCGCTGTCGTTGATGACCATGACCGAGATTTCCGACGGTTTCAGCGGCTTGGCATCGTCCTCCGCGCTATCCGCATCCTCCGCGTTTCCGCCGGATTTGTCGCCGAGATTCATGTCGCTCGGCAGGGCGCTGTTGTAGCTGTCCTCCGTTGCCTGGTTCTTCTCTTTCTGCTCGTCCGTCAACGCGAGGCCGAGTTCCGAAGCCATGAGTTCGCGCAGATCCGTAATATCCGGGATCCAGTAGCTGATATCGTTCAGATAGGCGGGACGCCCCGGCACCATCTTCGCCGCGAGCCCGTTGTCGTGGATTGCCTTCATCTGCTGCGCGAAATCGAGCAACTCCGTAACGCTCATATCCGTTTCGACCGATTTGCTGACCTGCCGCACGAGTTCCGGCAGGCGAGGCAGGATTTCCGGCGATATGAGTTTTACGAGCACGGCCTTCATGAATTTTTGCTGACGCCCGATCCTGCCGATGTCGCCCTCGCCGTCGCGATAGCGCACGTACTGGATGGCCTTCTTACCGTCCATATGCTGCTCGCCCGGATACAGGTCGATGACAAGCCCGCCGTTATCGTCCCACGGGTCCTCGTAATGCATGCGCTTCTCCACATCGATGTCGACGCCGCCGATCGCGTCGATGATAGCGGGGAACGACTTGGTGTTGATCAGAATATAGTGATCCATCGGCACGCCGAGCAGCTTCTCCACCGACTTCTGCGTGAGCGTGTGCCCGCCGAACGCGTAGGCATGATTGATCTTGTCGTAGCCGTGCCCCTCGATCTCGACGCGCGTATCGCGTGGGATCGAGAGCAGCGCCGCCTTCTGCTGGATCGTATCCAGTGCCGCGACCATCAGCGTATCGCTGCGGCCAACGTCGTCATCCCGGCTGTCGACGCCGAGGATCATGACGTGCACGACATGGCTCTCGACCGGCTCCCCGTCCGCCCCCATTGCCATGGGCCGATGCCGCATGCCAAAATAGATGCCGGCAATGACGGCGGACAGCATCAAAAGAACCGCGAGGCCCTTCCAGATACGACGAAAACTGCGCTTCCTCCTGCGCTTCTTACGCATACTTGGTACTCCCATCTATCGAAAAAAAAAGAAAGATCCTTGTCCTGGGGCCACAGCCCCTAACCTATATAGTATAGCAAAAATTGAAAAATTATGCTCGTTTTTTCTGCTTTGCCTTTTCATTTGAGAGAAAATAGGATATGATGATAATAGGGATAATGCACAAGGGAATCGTATACGAAGGAATGCGACATCCAGAATAGCAGAAAGGACAAGAGAATCTGTGATACGTCTACCGGTAAAGAAACTCAAACAGGGCATGATTGTCGCCCAGAGCATCTTCAATCACCACGGCGCAAACTATCTGGTCAAAGGCCAGCCCATCACAAAGGAATATATCCATCAGCTAAAGAAAATCGGCATTCAAGCGGTCACCGTCACGTCAACAAACCCGAATTTCCAGGTACCGCCGCCGGAGGATGTCGTACAGGAAGTCACGCGCGCCAACGCGATTTCGTGTGTCTATCAAGCCTTTCAGTCGGTGCAAAAAAGCGGCCATATCGACGTCAAAGCGATACAGGACATGTCCGAAAAAATCCTGTTCGACCTGATTGACCGCAAATCCAACCTCGTGCAGCTCACGGATATCCGCATGCACGATACCTATACGTTTGGCCACTCCGTCAACGTCGCCATCCTGTCGTCCATGATCGGGCTGCTCTGCCATCTGACGAAGAGCGACCTCGATATTCTGACGCTCGGCGGCCTGCTGCACGACCTCGGCAAAATCATCGTGCCAGCTGAGATTCTCGACAAAACGGATAAGCTCGACGACAACGAGTTCGATATCATCAAACACCACCCCCTCGCGGGAGCGCGCCGGATCCATACGATGGAAAACGAGCTGCCGCATCCGGATATTCTCGCGGCGATTGCCTATGAACACCACGAGCATATCGACGGTTGTGGATACCCGCGCGGGCTCAAGGGGAATCAGATCCACCGCTTCGCGAAAATCGTTGCGATCGCCGACGTCTACGACGCGCTGACGAGCGAACGCCCCTATAAGCGCGCCTATACGCCGAACATCGCGCACAACATCATGTGCCATGTCATCCGCGGCCAGTTCGATCCGCATCTTCTAAAGCTCTTTTTCAACAACGTCGCCCTGTACCCAAAGGGCACGCTCCTGAAGACCGATTACGGCTACGGCATCGTCAGTAAGTGCGAATTCGGGCGGACGGAGACACCGACCATCGTGATATTCGCCAACCTCGAGGGACGGCAGGTCGCACCGGAAACCATCGATCTGGCGGAATCCAAAAAGGGACCCAAAGCCATCCAGATCGTCATCGCGGACAACGAACTCCGCCACTTCATCCATGAGCTCGGCTTTGATCCGTCCATCTACCTCAAGGAATAACCACACTCCCCTAGCAAAGGGGGAATAGGGGGAATAGAAAAAAAGCACTCGCTTGCAGCGGGTGCTTTTTTCAAACCGGCAACTACCTATTCTCCCAGCCCGTCTCCAGACAAGTACCTTCGGCCTCTGAGAGCTTAACGACTGTGTTCGGCATGGGAACAGGTGGATCCTCTCAGGCATTATCACCGGATATTCTTTTGAAGGCTGTGCCC
>JALFBM010000025.1 GCA_022773425.1 Selenomonadaceae bacterium | reverse complement strand
TATTCGGCGGTAGGACGCGGCGAAGGATTGCTTCGCGGAGTTCGTTGCTGTACTGCATGGCTGCCAGCTCCTTTCTGTGGTACCTCTAATCATACCACAAAAGCTTATCTCTCTCACTGACAACTATTATGACACATAGGGAAAATCGCTTATTTTTCTTGTCTTTTGACATAAAAAACGGCCTGTTCAACTTGAACAGGCCGTTTTGGCGTTTGTCAAGATTTGTCCTTTTCTAAGATACATTGCAGCTTATTGGCTATCTCGCGGCGGCGGTGGTCGTTGTAGATGTGTCCATAGGTTTTTATGACTTGCCCTGCGTTCGCGTGTCCCAGCCGGTCAGCGACTTCTTGCGCTGTGAACCCCATAGCAAGCAGCATGGATGCATGGCTATGCCGGAGGTCATGCAATCGGATTTTAGGCAAGTCTTTTGCGTAGTCCTCAAGCGATCGCGCCCATATTGCGTTTATGCTCGTGAATGGCGGGAAAAGCGGGGTATCGGCATCAGCGTTGTAAATCCGCTCGATATATGCGTGGATCTCCGTCATAATCTCGCTTGGCATGGTCACATTTCGTATACTGCAGTCTGTTTTCGGCGAAGTGGCTTTGCCGCTGGGGTAGCGGGTCTTGTTGATATGGATGGTGCCGTTCTGAAAGTCAATGTCCCGGATCAGCAGGGCGAGTGCTTCGCCGCGCCGCATCCCGGAATAGAAGAGGATGCGGAGGAAGAGCAGAAAGACATACTCGCGGCCGCTCTCTGTCGGTAATCTGCCACAGAAAGTCTCGAACTGCTCTTGCGTCCAGATTGTGTACGTCCGTTTAGGGACTGTGAATCTCAGCGGCGTTCTCGTGCATGGATTCGAGGCCAGTCCTAAGTAATGGACGGCAAAATAAAATATCCGGCTCAAGGTATTCTGGATTTTGCTGATGGTGGCAGGCTTCAGGTTCTTGGCAATCATGCTGTTTTGCCACTCGCGGATCATGGCAGGCGTGATTGCGTCGCATTCCATGTCGGCGAATGTGGGGGCGAGGTGTTTGCGGTAGATGCATTTCAGACTCCTCAGGGATGATGCTTTGTTCCGGGCCTCCTGGTCAGCAAAATAGCGTATCGCGAGATCTTTGAATGTTATCCCAGGGGTGCAACGTCCCTCGTGTTTAACCCGCCATTCTCTTTCCCATGCCTCAGCCTCTCGCTTTGTCGTGAACCCTTCACGCTTCTTTTGCATCGAACGTCCAAGGCCATCTTTGTAGCGGAAGTAGGAGCGCCACTTGCCGTTTTTCGTTTTCTTGACCATAACGTATTCCACCTTTCTTGAGTCAAGTGAAACACATATTGAGGTACGGATATTCGCATCTTTTTGCAGAATCACCGTCAACCGCTACAGTTCCGCTACACTTAATAGGGAGAAGTGGGCTGACCCCGCTAGAAATAGGGTGAAAAGATTTTCAAAGAATGAAAACACGTGCCGTTCCTTAAAAACCAGGCTCTGATTGCTGCGATTCTTGCAGCGACGACGGTGACGGCCGTATCCGCAACGCCGGCTTTTGCAAAGACCGCGAATCCGTTCAAGGATCTGCCGGCGGACCACTGGGCATACGATGCGGTGACGTTGCTCGGCTGACCGCCGTCGAGGGCGAAGTGACGCAGCTCAAGAAAAACCAGTCCAGCTTCAAGTGGTATGGCGACACACGTCTGCGTTATGCTCGGCGCACTCACGTTCAGCTTCTAATCGCGTCGCTGGCATACAAGAGGGGCTGCTGCAGATGTTCTGCGGCAGTTCTTTTTTGTCTGAAACTGTTCATTCTGATTGACAAAATGTCTGCCACTGAGATAGAATACCCATAGAGAGTATGGTGTCACGAGGGAGGCGACGGTTTTGCGGTTGATTGTTGGGATCTCAGGGGCGAGCGGTGTCGCGATGGGGTACCGGCTGCTCTGCGTTCTGCGGGATATGCCGGAGGTTGAGACGCACCTCGTCGTGACGGAGGGCGCCTGGCGGAACTTTGCGTGCGAGACGGCGCTGACGCGCGAACAGGTCGAGGCCGTGGCGGATGTCTGCTACGATAACGGGGACCTTGCGGCGGCGATCTCGAGCGGCTCGTTCGAGACGGCGGGCATGCTCGTCCTGCCGTGCAGTATGGCATCGGTCGCGGGCATCGCCTCCGGGTTCTCGACGAATCTGCTCTTGCGCGCGGCGGACGTCTGCCTCAAGGAGCGGCGGCGCGTCGTGCTCGTGCCGCGCGAGACGCCGCTCTCAACCATCCACCTGCGGAACCTGAAGACGGCCGCGGACGCAGGCTGCGTCGTGCTGCCGCCGGTGCTGACCTTTTATAGCGGCGCGGATACCGTCGCAAAGCAGGTGGACCACATCCTCGGCAAGGCGCTGAGCTTCTTTGGCCTCAGCTATCCGCCTTTCGTTCCGTGGAAATCGTAAAAAAGCTGCCTCCTGCGCGGGCGTCCGTACAGGGGGCAGCTTTTTGGTCTGTTTTTATCCGTGGTACCGGTAGTCTGGGTCGCTGTCGATGATCTCGAGCATAGCGTCGGCGAACTGGGGGTCGAACTGGGTGCCCTTGTTGCGCTCGATCTCGCGGCGGACCTTTTCCTGCGGGATAATGCCGCGGTAGCTGCGATTCGACGTCATGGCATCGTAGGCGTCGGCGACGGCGATGATGCGCGCGATCTCCGGGATCTCCGTCCCCTTGAGCCCGTCCGGATAGCCGCGCCCGTCGTAGCGCTCGTGATGCCAGCGCGCGCCGATGAAAAGGTCCGGGATCTTGATGCGTTTCAGGATGTTGGCGCCGATGACCGAGTGCGTCTGGATGGTGGCGTATTCCTCGTCGGTCAGTTTGCCCGGCTTGTTGATGATCTCATCGGGGATGCCGATCTTGCCGACGTCGTGGAGCAACGCGATGTAGTAGAGCCGGCGGCGCGCCTCTGCGTCGTAGCCGGCTTTTTCCGCGATCATGCAGGCGTATTTCGCGACGCGTTCGGAGTGGTTGGCGGTGTAACTGCTCTTGGCATCGACCGTCTTGGCGAGCGCCTGCATGGCCTGGATCGAGAGGTTGTTGACGTCGAGCAGGGCCTGGTCGCGTTCCATCGCCGTGCGGCGGGCGTTGTGGATGGACGCGGTGATCTCGAACGCGAGCAGGACGGCGAGCCCCGCAATCGCGACGAGTCCGCCGATGTTGTGCTGCTGCAGGTAGGTGAAGGCCTGGACAACGGCGGCGAGCGCGGGGAAGATCAGCCCGATGGCAGAGAGCAGGTACTCGTGGATGCGGCCCTTCCGGATATCGACGAGCAGCGTCAGGAAGTATTCGATGACGACCGCGGTGAGCAGCAGCGCCGAGACGAGGAACATCTGGTTCCAGCCGCGGAGCCGCAGGAAATAGGCGGCGCTCTGCGCGAGAAAGTCGAGGAAAATGACGATGGCGGTACCGTGGAGGAGCCTCACGTAACGCCCTTTCTGCAGGCAGTTCAGGTAAAACAGAAACGGCGCCGGGATAAACGCGACGACCATGAAGGCGACATCGCGGATGGCCGAATAGTTCGGGAAGAAGATCTGGCGTGCCGGGGAGTTCGCGAGCGCCCAGATGGCGATGAGCCCCGTGGCGATGGACAGATAGAGCAGCGGCAGGATTTTCCGGCTGCGCATGCTGTAGTGGATGCTGAAAATGAGCGAGATGAGGCAGGCGATCAGCAGCATGGCCGCGGCGATGACTTCGGGCAGATTCGCGTGAAGCAAGCTCATGACGAGGATGTACTTCCGCCCGTAGAACATATCGCCGATGGCCGGGGCGATGCTGTCGTCCGGCGTATGGATCGTGAAAACGGCCTCCGTGCCCCAGCAATCGCGCGGAATGTGGATGAACAGATACGAGAACGGCGCGTATTTCCCGACGGGCTGCGTCTTTTCGGCGGTGTATTGCAGCAGCGTTTGTCCGCCGGCGGTCAGCGTCAGATTGACGTCGCGGTTGGCGACGGCGAGGCAGTTTGCGTCGCCGTCCTGTTCCGGCAGGTGGAACGAAACCGCCGCGACATGCGTGCCCTCGTGGATCGGGAAGGAGCCGGGGATCGTGACGGTTTCCTTCGTGCCGTCGGCATAGGTGACCACCGCGGGTGTGGCGAGAGGGACCGGGTCGGGCAGGCTCGCGTGATCCGAGGGGAAGGTGAGCTGCGAAACGATCCAGTAAAGCACAATGGAGGCGGACAGCAAAAAAAAGGACAGCAGAAACAGGTGATGCTGCCATACCGCTTGTTGCTTTTCGGGCATAGGAACCTCCTCCCATCCATGGACTATCGATAGCTATGTCTCAATTTTATCGGATTTTTTCCCTTCCCGCAATGGTCAGGCGTCTGCCTGGCCGCATTTTTTACGAAAAACAAGCTGAAAGGATTTTCAAAATTCGGAAACCGGACAGAGAAGGGGGCGAATATAATAAAAAGGAAGAAGAAAGAAATTCCGAATTCGAAGTATGGGGTGAAGGAAATGAAGAAATCAATGCTAAAGGGACTTGTTCTGACGGCAATCGCAGCTGGTGCATTCGCTTTCGGGGGAACGGCGGACGCGGCGGTGCAGGTCAATCCGATTCCCAATCTCCCGGCGAACTTCATCAAAGGCGCGGATGTCTCGATGGTGCCGGAGATGGAGTCGCTCGGTGCGAAGTTCTACGATATGGACGGCACGCCGATGGATGAGCTCGCCATCCAAGGGCGATGCCGCAAGCTACGAGCTGTTCGTCATCGGCGACAACGGTGAGCGGAAGGCCGCACCCATTAAGGATGCCGGCTGGTCGAACTGGAGTACGACGAAGATCAAGGACATCGCCGTGAAGAACGGCAAGGTGACGATCGGCGTCGAGGTCGCCGCGAACTCCGGCAACTGGGGTTCTATCGACAACTTCACGATGACGAAGAAATAACGCGCTCCGGTTCCTGGAGAAAAAACAGAAAACGTTTACAAATATATCTTGACAAATCGATGTATACAAGATAAAATAAAGGCAAAAGAGAAGGAAATACGATGCGGCCAGATGGCTGCATCTTTTTCCGGGAAAATAGAAAACGATTACTTTTTACAGCAGCCAGTAGAAGCATCAAACGATTCCGTTGAGGAAGGGGAAAAAGCAAATGGAAATCTTGGACGAAATGCAGAAGGTATTCGAGGAAAAATTCGGTGCGGAAAAGACGCGGGCGTATTTCTCCCCGGGCCGTGTCAACCTGATCGGCGAGCATACGGACTACAACGGCGGGCACGTGTTCCCGTGCGCGATTTCGCTTGGCACGTATGCGGTCGTCGCGGACCGCGAGGACGCCGTTTCGCGCGTGTATTCGATGAACCTCGCGGACAAGGGCGTCATTGAGTTCCCGATGACGGGGCTGAGCTACGACAAGGCCAAGGACTGGGCCAACTATTTCATGGGCGTCGTCGACGTGTTCGAGAAGGCGGGCCACAAGGCGGGGCACGGCTTTGATATCGTCATCAACGCGACGCTGCCGGGCGGCGCGGGGCTTTCGTCCTCTGCGTCCATCGAGGTGCTCATGGCGCTCGTGCTGAACGAGGCGTTTGACTTCGGTCTGAGCATGATCGACATGGTCAAGCTCGCGCAGAAGGCCGAGAATGCATTCGTCGGCGTCAACTGCGGCATCATGGATCAGTTCGCGGTCGGCATGGGCAAGAAGGATCACGCGATCCTGCTCGACTGCAACACGCTGGACTACCGTTACAGCAAGATCGCGCTGAAAGATGCGAGCATCGTCATCACGAATACGAACAAGCCGCACAGCCTCGGCTCGTCCGCGTACAATGTGCGCCGCGCGCAGTGCGAACACGCGCTGAACCAGCTCCGCGAGGTAAAGCCGGAGCTGCGCGCGCTTGGCGAACTGTCGAATGAAGCGTATAATAAGATCGCGGGGCATATCACGGAGCAGCTGGAGCGCCAGCGCGCCCGTCACGCGGTCTTTGAGAACAATCGCGCGCTCGAGGCTGTCGCGGCCCTCGAGAAGGATGATGTGGAGACGTTCGGCAAGCTCATGAACGAGTCGCATTTCTCCTTGCGCGACGATTACGATGTCACGGGTGTTGAACTCGACACGCTCGCGGAGATCGCCTGGTCGGTCCCGGGGGTCATCGGCTCGCGCATGACGGGCGCCGGCTTCGGCGGCTGCACGGTCAGCCTCGTGAAGAACGACGCGATCGCGGTCTTCAAGAAGGAAGTCGCCGAGAAGTACACGGCGAGGATCGGCTACGCGCCGAGCTTCTATGTGGCGAGCATCGCCGACGGTACACATCGGATCTGAGGCGGTTATCCCGTTCTGTCCTCCCGGCGGGGGGCAATCCAGCCATTGACAGCGGAGAAAAGGAAAGGAAGCAGAATCATGTCCATCTTAGTTTGCGGCGGCGCCGGTTATATCGGCTCTCATGCGGTTCATCAGCTCGTGGAGAAGGGCGAGGACGTCGTCATCGTCGATAACCTCCAGACGGGCCATCGCAAGGCGGTCAACCCGAAGGCGAAGTTCTATGAGGGCGATATCCGCGATGCGGCGGTTCTCGATAAGATCTTCACGGAGAACAAGATCGAGGCGGTCATCCACTTTGCGGCGAACTCGCTCGTCGGCGAGAGCATGGAGAAACCGCTGAAGTATTTCAACAACAACGTCTACGGCATGCAGGTCCTGCTCGAGGCGATGGTACGCCATCACGTCGACAAGATCGTGTTCTCGTCGACGGCGGCGGTCTACGGCGTGCCGAAGCGCGTGCCGATCCTCGAGGACGATGAGACGAACCCGATCAACACCTACGGCGAGACGAAGCGCACGATGGAAAAGATGATGAAGTGGGTCAGCCGCGCGGACGGCGTTCGCTACGTATCGCTGCGCTACTTCAATGCGGCCGGCGCGCTTGACGACGGCTCCATCGGCGAGGACCACCATCCGGAAACGCATCTGATCCCGCTGATTCTGCAGGTTCCACTCGGCAAGCGCAACCATATCACGGTATTCGGCGACGACTATCCGACACCGGACGGCACGTGCCTGCGCGACTACATCCACGTCATCGACCTCGCGGACGCGCATATCCTCGCGCTCGACTATCTGAGGAAGGGCGGCGAGAGCAACATCTTCAACCTCGGCAACGGGCAGGGTTTCTCGGTCAAGGAAATGATCGAGGCCGCGAAAAAGGCGACGGGCAAGGACATCAAGACGGAGATCGGCAAGCGCCGCGCGGGCGATCCGCCGCAGCTCATCGCTTCGAGCGAGAAGGCGCGCAAGATCCTCGGCTGGAAGCCGCGCTACACGAACGTCGAGCAGGTCATCGGTACGGCCTGGACCTGGGCACAGAAGCATCCGAACGGATACGAGGACCGTTGAGTGTACGAAGGTAAATAAGAAAACGAAAAGAAACAGTTTTCAGTTTTTCCTTTTCGTGGTAAAATAAAGAATGGGAGCGGAGTGAGTTGCAAGAGGCTGCTCCGCTCCTTTTCTATGAACCGGGAAGGGAAACTTGGTGGAAGATAGGAGAGGTATGACTATGGATATCAATCATGCGATGAATCGTCTGCTTCATTATGCGAAACTGCACGGCATGATTACGCGTGAGGACCGCTACTACGCGGCGAACAGCCTGCTCGATCTGCTGCATGCGGATTCGTTCGAGCCGGAGGAGGATATCGATGAGGAACTGCCGACGGCGGCTCCGATCCTCAAGGATATGCTCGACTACGCGATTCAAAAGGGCGTTATCGAGGATACGCAGGAACAGCGCGATATCTTCGACACGCGTCTCATGGACTGCGTCATGCCGCGTCCGTCCGAGGTCATTCGCCGCTGGAACAACGACTACGCGCGCAGCCCGCGCGCCGCGACGGATGAATTCTACAAGCTGTCCATCGCGTCGAATTACATTCGCAAGGAACGCGTCGACAAGAACATCGTCTGGCAGACGGCGACGCCGTACGGCGACCTCGACGTCACGATCAACCTGTCGAAGCCGGAAAAAGACCCGAAGGATATCGCGGCTGCGAAGAAGCAGGCTGCGTCGGGCTATCCCAAATGCCTGCTCTGCCGTGAGAACGAGGGCTATGCGGGCCGCATCGGGTACCCGGCGCGCAAGAACCATCGCCTGATCCCGATCCGTCTGGCCGGGCACCGCTGGTTCATGCAGTACTCTCCGTATACGTACTACAATGAGCACTGCATCGTCCTGAACCGCCGCCATATCCCGATGAAGATCTCGCGCCGCACCTTTGAGAATCTGCTCGATTTTGTGACGATCCTGCCGCATTACTTCCTCGGCTCGAATGCCGACCTGCCGATCGTCGGCGGCTCCATCCTGACGCACGACCACTATCAGGGCGGCCGCTACACGTTCGCGATGGCCAAGGCGCCGATTGAGAAGAGCTATTCGATCAAAGGGTTCGAGAACATCCATGTCGGCCGTGTGAAATGGCCGATGTCGGCCCTGCGTCTGCGCGCGGACTACGACGACCGCGACGACCTCATCGACCTCGCCGCGAAGATTCTGAAGAAATGGCGGACCTACTCCGATCCGTCTGTCGACATTCTCGCGGAGACGGATGGCGAGCCGCACAACACGATCACGCCGATTGCGCGCCGCAACGGCGAGGGCTACGAGCTCGACCTCGTGCTTCGCAACAACCGCACGACGCCGCAGTACCCGCTCGGGATTTTCCATCCGCACGCGGATGTCCACCATATCAAGAAGGAGAACATCGGCCTCATCGAGGTCATGGGCCTCGCGGTGCTGCCGGCACGCCTCAAAGAGGAGATGGCGCATCTCGGCGACGAACTCGTCAAAGGCACGCCGGATATCTCCGGCATGGAGGATATCGCGAAGCATGCGGACTGGTACCAGATGCTTTCGAAGAAGTATCCGGGCGTGACGAACGACAGCGTCGAGCGCGTCCTCAAAGAGGAGATCGGGAAAGTCTTCCTGCGCGTCCTGACGGATGCGGGCGTTTACAAGCGCGACGAGCAGGGCATGGCGGCCTTCGACCGCTTCGTTGAGAGCTTGCAGGAGGACTAAGCCACTGGCAGGGAGCAGCATGAAGAATACGACGATTATCGATGTAGCAAAGGCGGCGGGGGTTTCGGTAGCGACGGTTTCCCGCGTCGTCAACGGCAACTATCCCGTACGGGAGAGCACGCGGGAGCGGGTGCAGAAGGCGATTGACGAGCTGCACTATGTGCCGAATGTGCAGGCCCGGGAACTCAATACGCGCCGTTCGTCCATCATCGGCGTCGTATTGCCAAGTCTCTACAATATGTTCTTTGCGGAGGTCATCGACGGTATCGAGGAAGTCGTGCGGAAGGACGGATTCTCGCTGATCCTGAACTGTGCGAAGAACGATCCCCGGCAGGAGATGAACTGCGTCAAGGCGCTCGTCGCCCGCAATGTGTCGGGCCTTATCGTCATCAGTCCGAACACCGCGCATATCGAGGAGGGCTTTTACGCGCGTCTCGCGATGCGCATGCCGATTGTCTTTGTCAATGGCTATCACCGGATCCGCGGCATCTCCTACGTCATGAACGATGAGCGGGCCGGTATGCGAAACGCGCTTGCGTACCTGCTCCGGCTCGGCCACAAGCGCATCCTGTTCGTGCGCGGTGAGAATTCCGACTCGTACGCGATCAAGGAGAGGAGCTGCCGCGAGTTCCTCGAGCCGCGCGGCCTGTTTAAGGAGTCTTTCGTCATCAATATCGGCGAGGGCAACAGCATCGATACCGTCGATGATACGCAAAAGGCCCTGATGACCGCCATCCAGTCCCTCGGGCCGACGGCGGTGTGCTGCTGCAACGACCTCATGGCGGTCGGCGCGCTCAACGCGTGCAAGCAGCTCGGCCTGCGCGTGCCGCAGGATATCTCGGTTATGGGGTACGACAACATCTCGCTCTCGCGGCTCGTTTCCCCGAAGCTGACGACGATGGATCAGAATATGTTCCAGCTCGGCGAGAGCGCGGCGTCGGTGCTCGTGCACCGCATCCGCACGGGGGAGAGCCGCCACGTCACGCTCGACAACGTGCTCGTGACGCGTGAATCGACCACATCAGCGCCGATGGGATAAAGATGGTGCGTAAAGGAGCCCGGCAGGAATTGCGTTCCGGCCGGGCTCCTGTTTTCGTTTTTTCGCAAAAAAAAAGAGGCCATGCGGAGGGGGCCGCACGGCCAAGCATTTACCTTTATCCAAGATTCGGATATGAGGTTTAGGGGAATCGCGGAGCTGGATGGGAAATCCAGTTCCAACTCCGAAAGGGTTCGATTCGGAATTTATAGAAAGAATCAAATAGGAACTGTAAGCTTTTGCTTACAGTTATAGTGTAACGGAAAAAGCCCCGTGGGACAAGGCCTTGCGGGGCTTTTGGTAAAGGTTTACCTCCTTGAGATGAAGTACATTTTCCGTAATTTCATCCGATGCGCTTGCTATCGGTATCAAGCCTTCGGCTTGGCCGGATGTGCCATGTTCGGGACGCGCAGCCCGCGCTGGAGATAGGTGCGTTGCAGGTCGCAGACGCATTGCACGAGCGCGTTTTGCTGGTGATGGCGCAGGATCAGGGACGCGCCGATATGCCAGCAGGGGCGCTCGCCCGGCGTCTCGATCGTCGAGCAGTGAATGACGACGGCGTCGGCGTCGAGCGTGCCGATGCCGGGGAGATCCGGGATGCGCACGCGGATGACCGAAGGCACAGAGGCCGCGTGATTGGAGACAAAGCAGAGGCCGCCGCCGCTGAGATCGACGAGCATGGTGTCGTGGTAGTTGTGCCGGCTGCCATGTGCGCCCGCGAATTTTACCCGCATCGGCAGGGCGAGTGGGACGCGCACGTAGGCGCGCTGCTGGACGCGCGCGACGGTTGCCGGTTTCTCGATATACCAGATGGTATCCGGGAGCTTCGAGCTGGCGCGGAAGCCGGAATGGAACCGGTAGGCGCAGCCGTCGCCGGGCATCGCGCAGGAAATCTTAGCGCCTTCGTCCGGCGACAGGGCGTAATCCATCGGATTGGCCTCGAGGCGCAGGGCGAGGGCGCCTTGCTGTATCTCCTCAATCGTCCCGTCGTAATCCCAGCGTCGGTCCTCCGTGAAGACGTGCACGGCCTGCCCGCAGCGCAACACTTCATCGGCGGGTCTCTCGTCTGGCATCATAAGAATCCCTTCCCTCATGTATTACAATCTCTTTCTTTTTATCGTAGCAAAGTGCTGATTTCCTGTCAAGAAAACCGGTTGGGAATGTGCCTGCCTCCGGCTTTCTCTTTTGCGCGGCGCGTTTTCGTGATACAATGCGGGTAGAGATTTTTTCAGGCAGACGAAAGGAAGAGACGATGGAACTATTGGATCCTGGCATGCTGGCATTTCTCGTGTTTTTCGGCTTTATGGCCGCGTTCGTCGACGCGATTGTCGGCGGCGGCGGGCTGATCTCCATTCCGGCGCTGATGTGGACGGGCATCCCGCCGGTCTACGCGCTCGGCACGAATAAGATGGCGGCGGTCATGGGGGCCGCGATGAGCTTTACGACGTTCCTGAAGTCCGGGAACATCAACGGCTGGCTCATCAAGCGGCTGTTCCCGCTGTCCGCGATCGGATCGGTCTGCGGCGTGTTCGTCGTGCGGCTCGTGCCGTCCGGCATCCTGCGGCCGATGGTCGTCGCGATGCTCGTGCTCGTGCTGATCTACAGCATCTTCAAGAGGGACTGGGGCAAGACCTCGACCTATGACGGCGTGACGCCGCGGATGCTCGTGCTCTCCGGTTTTGTGGCGCTCTGCCTCGGCTTTTACGATGGCTTTTTCGGGCCAGGGACGGGGTCTTTTCTGTTGTTCGCCTTCCTGATGCTCGGCTTCGACTTCCTCGGCGCGGCGGCGAACGCGCGCGCGCTGAATTTTGCGAGCAACATCGCGGGCATCGCCGTGTTCCTGTATTTCGGGCTCGTCGATTTTTCCTATGCGATCCCGATGGGCCTCTCGATGATCGTCGGCGCGTACTGCGGCGCGAAGATGGCGCTGAAAAAGGGCACGAGCTTTGTACGGCCGCTGTTCATCGTCATGACGACCGTCCTGATCGGCAAGCAGCTCCTGGATCTGTTTCGCTGAGGGAAGCGCGTGGGGAACGCCATCCGGGCGGGAGGCCGGTTTCAAGCGGGCAGCAGTGGCAGGAGTTCGGCGAGTTTTTCCCGCACCATTTCGGGGGTTACGGCGCGCATGCAGGGGCTGTAGGCGCTCTGCTTGTCGCGCTGACAATGCGTCTTGCAGCAGGCCGTGCAGGCGTACGGGCTCAGCACGAAACTGTGTCCCTCCGTCAGCGGGCCGTAGATCAAGGGATGCGTCGGGCCCCAGATGGAGAGCGTCGGGGTGTGGACGCCCTCGGCGATATAGAGGGGGCCCGTGTCGCCGGTCAGCAGCAGCGTCGCGGACGCGAGCAGGGCGGCGAGCTCGGTGAGGCTCGTCTCACCGGCAATCGAAAGGGCGGGCCGGTCCATCGCGCGCATGGCCTCCTCGATGAACGGCCGGTCGCCCGGCGCGCCGCTGAAGACGATCGGAATGCTCGCGGGGATACCGCGCAGGGCCGCGCCGAAATACGCCGGCGGCCAGTTCTTGTCCGGCCAGGTCGTGCGGGTGTTGACCATCAGGATCGGCGCCGCCGGGTCTACGCCATGCCGTGTCCAAAACGCCTGAGCGAAGGCTTTCTGCGCATCGGTGACGGGCAGGACGATGCCCGGCTGGAAGTCCTTGCGGTCGAAGCCGAGCGGCTCGAGCGCGGTCAGATAGCGCAGGATTTTATGGCGGTCCCCGTGCTCGGGTGCCATCTCGGTCATGAAGAGCGGGTTGCCCTCATGCCGCTCGTGAATGCCGATGCGGCGCTTTGCCCCGCTGGCTTTCGTCAGCAGTCCCGTCAGGAAGAGCCCCTGGATATCGAGCGCGACATCAAAGGCGTGCGGCGCGAGCAGGGCCCGGGCCTTCTGCAGCTCCGCATGGGCCCGGCGCAGGTGCAGATGCGCGAACGCCCGGTCGATCGGGCGGCGGTCCCAGACAAGCAGATGGTCGATATCGGGATTCCCGCGCAGCAGAGCGTCGGAGGGCGGACTCACGAGCCAGCTGATTTCCGCATCGGGCAGCAGGAGCCGCAGGTTGTGCGCGACCGTCGTCGCGTGCAGGACGTCGCCGATCGAGGAAAGGCGGACGATCAGAATACGCAGCATAAAGAAGTTTTCCTTCCTTCTCACTTCAATCAATGGTAAAATAATAAGATAGATTTAGTGTACCATTTTTTTTGATCGACTTGCAAGACAGAAATGAGGGGAAACGCTCGTGCTTTCAGATCAGGTGATACGTTCCGAGGCCAGCAGCGATACGGTCTACCAGCGTGGATACCGGTACTACCGCCAGGGCAGAGTCCGTGAGCTGCATCATGTCGAGGGAAATCTGCCGACCTATGCGGCGTTCGTGAGTGGAACCGAAACGTACCGGGTGTCGGTCGCCCTGACCAAGGACGGAGAGGGCGTGCAGCACTATGCCTGCAGCTGCCCAGCGGCGGCATCTTACGCCGGCGCGTGCAAGCACGTCATCGCGGCCCTCGTAGCCATCCAGGAGGATCAGGAGACGGAGGCCTGGCGTGCGGGCGAAGACGAGACTGATCCACCGGACGATGTGTATCTGCGGCATGTGCAGGAAACGGTCGCGCGCCTGCTGGGACGTGAGCCATCCGCGCGCATGGTGCAAAAGGAAGCGGAGCGCCGCCTGTTCTCGCTGTTTGACCGGGAGGGCGCTCGCGCGGCGGCTGCCCCGCAGCCCGTCTATTTCGTCCCGCGCCTTTTCGTGGAGGATGGGATCCGCCAGATGCAAAAATGGCTGGAATTTCGAATCGGCACGGAGCGGCTCTACGTCGTGCGGAATCTGCGGCAGCTCCTGAAGACCGTGGAACGCGGTGCGGACTGGGCGCTCGGCACAAAAGGCATGCTGCATACCGCGCATATGACGTTTGCCGACGAGAAGTCCAGCGCGCTTTGGCAGATGGTCGAGGAGGCCTGCGCGAACGAAAAATCGCTGATGGAGGCGCGCAGCGGCTATGGTTCTTACGCGTTCGCGCCAAGCTATCATTTCGAGCAAAAGGCGTTCCGGCTGACGCCGTCGGATTTCGAGCGTTTCCTGCAGATCATGGGCGATACGCCCATCGAGATGCATCTTGACGGCGCGGGCGTGGGGGACGTGCGCGTCGCGCACCGCAATCCGCCAATCGAAACGGAGCTGAACCGCTACCGGGACGGCGGGCGGTTTTCCTTGAAATCGGACCCCCTGTTGATGCTCGATGAAAAGGGACGCTATCTTTATCAGGATGGAACCATCTTCGCCGTCGACGAGGATTTCGCGCGGCGCACGAAACCGCTGCTCGACGCCTTTGCCGAGACGACGCATATCGATATCGACGCGGAGAACGTCGGCCGCTTTTTCAGCGAGGTTCTGCCGGCGGCGGAGACTGCCACCAATGTGCATGTTTCGCATTCCTTTGACCGGGATTACATGATCGCGCCGTTCTCGGCCGAGCTCTACATCGATTATTACAAAGACGGCATTGCGGTAAAGCCGGTATTCTGCTATGATGCCGTGAAGTTCAACCCGATCCGCGAGCGGCCGGAAGCCTTCGAGGGGCGCGTCCTGATCCGGAACCGCGTCGCCGAGCAGCGGCTCGAGAACCTTTTTGATGCCTATGGATTCCAAAAAAAACGCGATCAGTACGTGCAGCCCGATGAGGAACGCACCTATGCGTTCCTGACCGACGGGGTCGAGAGCCTGCCGGATGCCGTGGAGGTCTTCTACGCGGACACGATCCTCTCGCGTCCGGTCCGGCCGATGCCGAAGGTCACGGCCGGGGTCAGCATCAACGATTCGGATCTGCTCGAGGTTACATTCGATACGAAGCATCTCGACATCGAGGAGCTCCTGGACATCCTCGACGCGTACCGGCAGAAACGGCGCTATCATCGGCTGAAGGACGGCACGTTCCTGACGCTCGGCGATCAGCAGCTTTCGGCGCTCGCGGATTTCGCGGACAGCGCGGGTCTCGCGCGCGGCAAGGTCATCGATGGGAAAATCGAGATGCCACTGTCGAACGCGATGTATATCGATGCGCTCGCGCGGGAGGACGAGAGCCTGCGGCTCGTGCGCAGCAAACGATTCAAGGCGCTCGTGCGCGATGTGCGCAGCCCACAGGATGTCGATGCCGAGGTACCGGCACGCCTGCAGCCCATCCTGCGCGACTATCAGGTGACGGGCTTCAACTGGCTCACGAGCCTCGCCGCACATAGACTCGGCGGCATTCTCGCTGACGACATGGGCCTCGGCAAGACCCTGCAGGTGCTCGCGTTCCTGCTGTCCAAACAGGACGCGGCGGCGCCGCCGACGCTCGTCGTCGCGCCGACCTCGCTCGTCTACAACTGGCAGGACGAGGCGCAGCGCTTCACGCCGGAGCTCCGGGCGGTCGTCGCGGCCGGCACCAAGGCAGACCGCCGCGCGGCCGTCACCCAAGCCTTTGCGGAAGGCGCCGATATCCTCATCACGACCTACAATATGCTGAAAAAGGATATCGACCTCTACGAGACGCAGACATTCCGTTACGTGTTTCTCGACGAGGCGCAGCATATCAAGAACCCGGCGACGCAGAACGCGCGTGCCGTCAAGAAACTTCATGCGGGCGGCTGGTTCGCGCTGACCGGCACGCCGATCGAGAACACGCTGACGGAGCTCTGGTCGATTTTCGACTTCATGATGCCGGGGTATCTTGGCAGCCACACGCAGTTCAAGTCGCATTACGAGACGCCGATCGTCCGCGACCAGGACGAGCGGGCCGGCAAGGATCTGCGGCGGCATATCCGTCCGTTCATTCTGCGCCGCATGAAGAAGGACGTGCTGACGGAGCTGCCGGACAAGGTCGAGCGCCGCATCGTCAGTGAGATGACGCCGAAGCAGGAAAAAATCTATCAGGCGTATTTCCTGCGCAGCCAAAAGGATTTTGCAAAGACGCTGCAGGAACACGGCTTCGGCGAGAGCCGGATCAAGATCCTCGCGATTCTGACCCGGCTCCGACAGATCGCCTGCGACCCGTCGCTGTTCCTCGAGAGCTGGGACGGCGGATCGGGCAAACTCGATCAGCTCGAAGAGGTCGTGCGCGACGCGATGGAGGGCGGGCACCGCATCCTGATCTTCTCGCAGTTCACGCAAATGCTCGCGCGCATCGCCGAGCGCCTAAAGGGCATGAAGGTGTCCTACGATTACCTCGACGGCTCAACGCCGGCGATGGAGCGCATCCGGCTCGTCCGGCAGTTCAACGCGGGCACGGAGCCGGTATTCCTGATCTCGCTGAAGGCGGGTGGCACGGGACTCACACTGACCGGTGCGGACATGGTCATCCATTTCGACCCGTGGTGGAACCCGGCCGTCGAGGATCAGGCGACGGATCGCGCGTACCGCATCGGCCAGAAGAACAAGGTGCAGGTCTACAAGATGATCGCGCGCCATACGGTCGAGGAGAAGATCTACGAGCTGCAGGAGAAGAAAAAGGGCCTGATCGACCAGATGATCGCGCCAGGCGAGAACTTCCTCTCGAAGCTCACGGAGGACGAGATCCGGGATCTTTTCCGCTGAAGGCTTTTTCTTGCGGATTTTCCCGTATAAAGGTATAATGCAGACAGAAAGGCAGGGAATCCTATGCCAGTCAAAATCGATAACATGACGCCGCAGGGAGCCTCTATCTCCCGCGTGCGCGACCATAACGCGGATATCGAGAGCACGGATACGGATTTTTCGACCGCGCTTGCCGATGAGCAGAAAACGCTGACCCATGAGCAGCTCGACAAGCTCCTGCAGAAGATCGACGAGCAGGGGGCCAAGCTCTCGCGCACGCCGACCTATGATGAGCTCAAGGACTACCGCACGCTCGTCAAGAACTTCATCGGTGAGGCAGTCGGGCAGATGTACGAGCTCCACAGTCAGGCTGGCTGGGACCGTATGGGCCGGCAGAAGGTCTATACGACCGTGCGCAAGATCGATAAGAAGCTCGAGGATATGGCGGAGAAAATCCGCCTTGGCCAGGCGGAGCAGCTCGATATCATCGCGAGCCACGATGCGATTCGCGGCATGCTCGTCGACCTCTATATGTGAGCGGGCCCGATGGACATGGAGAAAACGATTTACGGGCATGAAACGGTGAAGGCGGAGCTCGCGCGCATGATCCGGGAGGATCGTGTGCCGCACGCCCTGCTCTTCACCGGGCCGGAGGGCGTCGGCAAGCGGAGGATGGCGGATGCGTTCGCGGCTGCCATCCTCTGTGAGGGCGCGAGCGGCGCGCCGTGCGGGCACTGCGCCTCCTGCCAGGCCATGCGGCGCGGCACGCATCCGGAGTTTTTGGCCCTGGAGCCCGAGCAGCGGGGAAAGGGCACGCGTCAGATTCGCATCGAGACGATCCGCGACATGCAGGCGAGGGCGGCGGCCACGATCGTGTTCGGGGACCGGCGCGTCATCGTCATCGATGATGCGGACTGCATGAATGAGCAGGCGGAGAACGCTCTGCTAAAGACCCTTGAGGAACCGGCGGGCCCGGTGGTGTTTATCCTCGTGACGAGCGCGGAGCACGCACTGCTCGATACGATCCGGTCGCGCTGCATGCCGATCCGCTTCGGTGGGATTCCGCGCGGAGACATCGAGGCGGCGCTGCGCGCGCGCGGCGTCGAGGAGACGGAAATCGGCGAGCTCGCGCGCCTCGCGGACGGCAGCCTCGGCCGGGCCATCCGCCTGCAGGAGGATGGCGGGCTGGCGCGGCAGGAGGACGTCCGGGCCTTTTTGCGGGAGCTGCCGCGGATGGATATGTCTGCGGTCTGGCGGCGCGCGAAGGCGATGGAGGACATGACGCGCGAGGAGCTCGCCGAGTGGCTTTCCTTTTTGACGATGTTCCTGCGCGACATGCTCGTGTTGTATGAGGACGGCGGGAGCCCGCTGCTCTATCATCCGGGGGAGCGGAGCGGTTTGCTCGGCATGCTCGACGCGCTCGGGCTTTCCGGTGTGCGCGCGCTGCTCGCGGAGACACGGGAGCTGGATCGGCGGCTCCGCACGAACGTCAGTTTGAAGCTGCAGACAGAGGGATTCCTGATCCGTGCCCGCGCCATCCTGCGGCGGGGGGCAGAACGATAGATTCTGGAGGTATAGATTGGTTACAGTGGTTGGCATCCGCTTGAAGCGGGCCGGAAAAATATATTCGTACAAGCCGGGGACACTCGAGGTCAAGGTCGGCGATAAGGTCATCGTCGAGACGCCGCGCGGCATGGAATGCGGCACCGTCGTCCTCGGCCCGCGCGAGATCGACGAGACGAAGCTCGAGGAGCCGCCAAAGGCCGTGCATCGCCTGGCAAACGCGTCGGATCTCCAGCGCGTAGAGGAGAACAAGCAGAAGGCGAAGGACGCCTTTGTCATCGGCAAAAAGAAAATCGCGGAGCACGGCCTCGAGATGAAGCTCGTCGGCGTCGAGTACACGTTCGATATGAGCAAAATCATCTTCTACTTCACGGCGGACGGCCGCGTGGATTTTCGCGAGCTCGTCAAGGACCTCGCGTCCGTGTTCCGCACGCGCATCGAGCTGCGGCAGATTGGCGTGCGCGATGAGGCGAAGATTGTCGGTGGTATCGGCTGCTGCGGGCGGCCGCTCTGCTGCGCGTCGTTTCTCGAGGAGTTCATGCCGGTCTCCATCCATATGGCCAAGGAGCAGAACCTCTCGCTGAACCCGACGAAGATCTCGGGCATCTGCGGGCGCCTGATGTGCTGCCTGAAATATGAGAGCGGCTGCTATTGCAATGCGGAGACCTGCCCGCAGAAGAAAAAGGTACGGGAACCGGCGCAGGGCAGCCGCGTCGGGACATCCGACGGCGACGGCAAGGTCATCGCCGTGAACGCGCAGCGGCATACGGCGACCATCCTGCTCGACAACAACCAGACCGTGGTCGCCGGTTGGGACAGCCTGCAGCAGGCGTCCGTGCAGCAGCCCGCGCAGGACGGGGAGACGGCGGGCTCAAGAGAGGGCCGCGCGGCCGCTGGCAAAGAGAAAACCGAGCGGCGCGAGCGCAGCGGCAAGCGCCATGAGCCGCGGACCAACAAGGACCGCCGCCCGCGCAAGGCGCATGAGAACGCGGGAGGCCATGAGGAGGAACACCGCCATGCGAAGCGGCGGCGCCGCGAGCCACGCGCTGCCCATGAGCGCAAGGACCGCCGCAACGCGTCCTCGCACCGCGGCAGCCGCCGACAGAACGCGGCCCCGGCCTCAGATCGTGCGCGGGAGGATGGGGAGTGAGCCCCGTCGAACTCCGCGCACACGAGCGCCTCGACGACCTCATGCACAAGGGACGGCGGATCATCCAGAACACGGAGGAATTCTGCTTTTCCCTCGATGCCGTACTGCTTGCCCATTTTCCGGCTTTCCGCAAGCGGGACCGGGTGCTCGACCTCGGTACGGGGACCGGCGTCATCCCGCTGCTGATCGCGGGCGAGACCGGACCGATCGACGCGGTCGAATTGCGCCCGGTCATGGCGGAGCTTGCGGCGCGCAACGTGCGCATGAACGGGCTCGAGGATACGATCACCGTGAAGCAGGGCGACTACCGGTCGATGCAGGCGCTCTACGCGCCGGAATCGTTCGACTGGGTGCTTGCGAACCCGCCGTATCGTCCGGTCGCACACGGGCAGGCCAATAAAATACACGGTGTCGCGCGGGCGCGGCACGAGTTCACGGCCACGCTCGAGGACGTGGTGACCGCCGCGCGCTTTGCCCTGCGCTTCGGCGGTCATTTTGCGATGGTGCATCTGCCAGAGCGGCTTGCTGAGATCATCGAACAGATGCACCGGCATCAGATGGAGCCGAAGCGTCTGCGCATGGTGCAGCCAAAGGAGGGCAGGGCGCCGAACATGATGTTGATCGAGGCAGTCGTCGGCGCGGCGCCGGGCGGGCTAAAGGTCCTGCCACCGCTGATCGTGCACGAGGCGGACGGCGGCTATACGGCGGAAATCCGGCGGATTTACGGGCAGGACGAAGAGAAAATATAAAGTGGGGAATGGGACATGAAGACAGACCCGTCTTACGGGACGCTCTATCTGTGCGCGACGCCGATCGGGAATCTCGAGGACATGACGTACCGCGCCGTGCGGCTGATGGGGGAGGTCAACCTGATCGCAGCGGAGGATACGCGGCACACGCGCCAGCTGCTCACGCATTTCGACCTGCATACGCGCCTGACGAGCTATCATGAGCACAACAAACTCGAGAAAGGCCCGGCACTCATCGACTACCTGAAGACCGGCGAGGATCTGCTCTGCGTCAGCGACGCGGGACTGCCCGGCATCTGCGATCCCGGCGCGCATCTCGCGAAGCTCGCGATTGAGGCGGGGATCCGCGTTTCCCCGCTGCCCGGCGCGAACGCGGGTCTCTCGGCGCTGATCTGCTCGGGACTCGATACGACCCGGTTCACATTCCTCGGCTTTCTCCCGAAAACGGCGAAAAAGCAGCGCGAAATCGTCGCCGCGGTTCAAAGCCGACCGGATACGCTGATTTTTTACGAGGCGCCGCATCACCTGAAGGGGACGCTGCGGCTGCTCGCGGACGTGCTCGGCGCGGACCGCGAGGCGGCGCTCGGGCGCGAGCTCACGAAGAAATTCGAGGAGTTCCAGCGCGGCACGCTCGGCAGTCTGCGCGCGCATTATGAAGAAAACGCCCCGCGCGGCGAATACGTTCTGGTCGTCGCGGGGGCATCGGAATCCGAAGAAAAGGAACCGGAAGAGCGGGAAAAAGACCCGCTGGCCTGTTACCGGCGCTATCTCGCGCAGGGCATGCCGAAAAAGGAGGCCATGCGGCAGGCTGCGAAAGACTGCGGCCGGAGCCGCCGGGAAATCTATCAGATGGTGCTGGAAGCCGGTGAATGAGGCTTCCTTTTTTTACAACATACAACAAAAAGGCTTCCCATCCGGGAAGCCCTGTCTGTGCTTATGGAGCTGATTATAGGACTTGAACCTACGACCTGCTCATTACGAATGAGCTGCTCTACCAACTGAGCTAAATCAGCATTTTTTGTTCGTCGCTCTCGCAACTGACAAAAACTATTATAGCGGACGGGATGGTACCTGTCAACCTCTTTTTTGAAAATAATTTAAAAATGAGGCTTTTTTTGAAAGAGACCGGGGAACTGCCGTCAGGATTTGCGGTAATCGTCCGTATGCAGAAATTCTTTCTGCTGGAGCTGGCCGCCTTTGTACCAAAGGCGGTAGACGGAAGGCTGCAGGCGCGGTCCCTCGCTGCTCAGCTGGACGGTCTGGCCACCGAGGTCGGCACGTGTGCCGATGATGTAGATGGTTAGCGTTGTTGCGGTCAGGCTGACCTTCAGCAGCACGTTGTGCGCGAGGTCGTTCTTGAACTGGAAGTCGAGCAGATCGTCGGCAACCGTTGCGTCGAGCCCCGGCGGGCAGTAATGCGATGGGTAGAAATGCGGTGTGCGGACGGTTGGCGTGAGCCCTGCGAGCAAAATGGCGTTGTAGAGCGTCGAGCTGACCTGACAAACGCCGCCGCCGACATCCTGCGCGGGTTCACCGTCGATGTAGACGCCTGCGTTCTGATAGCCGGCGGCGTAGGTGCGGCGGCCGACCGTATCGTTAAAGGAGAACACCTCTCCGCTCGTTACGAGCACGTCCTGCAGCTTCCCTGCGGCAATCGCGATGTTCTTCCCGCGGGCACCTGGCAGGAAGGTGGTCGTATACGAGGCGAGTATGGCATCCATCGCCGCGAGATCTTCCGTCGTGACGGTCGGCGGCGTTTCTGCGGGTGCGAGCGTCTCGATGATCGTGAGCTTTAGACACTGGAGCTTTGGATTGAGCGTCTGTTCGAGCGCGTCGATATCGAGTGCGCGGCCGTTGCTAGACGGTTGTATCGCCAAGCTGCCGGATGCGAGCAGCTTGGCGTCTGCGTTCTTCGGCTGGCGGTCGGTTTGGCCTTTGATCGCGGCGAGCTTTTGCCGCAGCAGGGTCCTGTCATAGGAAGCCGCCAGCGGGACGTCCGCGCCCGTGATGGCGCAGCGCATCTGGGTGAGGAGGTTGACGACCGGCGATGCGCTGCGGCCCATGCGATAGGCCCGTTCTGCAGCGGCGTCGGCCTGCGCCGTCAAATGGATATCGGACGGCGCAATCTTGTAGATGTTCTTTCCATCTTTCAGGATGACGGCCGTTTTCCGCAGCTCCTTTTCTCCCTTGCGGCGGAAATAGTCCTGCACCTCGTCCTGGGACATGCCGGCGAGCATCGTGCCGCCGGACTGCACGCCCATGATCACGCGGCCGTGGTTGGAGACAGAGACCGAGATCCCGCCGACGACCGCTGCAGCAAAGGCAAGCCCGGTGATACCGATGGCGGCAATCTTCGCCAAGGATTGTTTGAAAATGGGAATCCCTCCGATCCATGAAACTCTGTCGCTAGTATAACATGATTTTCATGTTTTTGCATGAACGTTTCAGATACGTGGACGCTCCGTCTGCAATGGTGTAGAATAGGGGGGAGAAAAGAGGAGATCCTATGGAAATTTTTCATAACGATTGGGCGAAGTATCTGAATCCCGAGCTCAAGAAGCCGTATTACCTGGAGCTCCGGCAGTTCCTGATCCAGGAGTACCGGTCGCGGCGCATCTGCCCGGATATGTACGCGATTTTCAACGCCCTGCACGATACGAGCTACGAGGATACGAAGGTCGTGATTCTCGGACAGGATCCGTACCACGGGCCGGGACAGGCGCACGGGCTCTCGTTCTCGGTCCTGCCCGGTGTGCCGGCGCCGCCGAGCCTGCAGAACATCTTCAAGGAGTTGCACGATGACCTCGGCTGCAAGATCCCGAACAACGGCTGTCTGAAGCCGTGGGCCGACCAGGGCGTGCTGCTCTTGAACACGGTGCTGACGGTGCGCGAGCATCAGGCGAACTCGCACCGCGGGCACGGCTGGGAAATCTTCACGGACCGCATCATCGAACTGCTCAACGCGCGCGAAAAGCCGATGGCCTTCATCCTGTGGGGGACGCCCGCGCGCCGCAAGAAAGCCATGATCACCAATCCCGCGCATTACATCGTCGAGTCCCCGCACCCGAGTCCGCTCTCCGCGAACCGCGGCTTCTTCGGCAGCCATCCGTTCTCCAAGGTCAACGACTTCCTGAAACGCACGGGGCAGACGCCCATCGACTGGCAGATCCCGGACCTTTGAGTGGAAAGAGAAAATTTTTTCAAAAAGGGATTGACAGGCCGATATCCCTTGTGTATAATATTTTATGTTGACAGCGCAGAGCTGAAGACATAGGGGCATCGCCAAGTTGGTAAGGCACAGGATTCTGAATCCTGCATGCGTTGGTTCGAGTCCAGCTGCCCCTGCCATTTGCAAGGTTACACCGTTCCATGTATATGGAGCGGTGTTTTTGTTTTACAAGGAAAAGTGAGGGAGAACCATGAATCGCAGTGCATTTTTGAAGACGATGGCGTTTGGAACGCTCGGCCTGCTGGCCGGCGGCGCGGCGCGGAAGCTGCCCGCAGCACAGGCGGCCGAGAAGGACAAGGGACTGGTGGTCAGCTGCTTCGGC
The DNA here is from genome assembly GCA_022773425.1 of Selenomonadaceae bacterium. GTDB lineage: Bacteria > Bacillota > Negativicutes > Selenomonadales > Selenomonadaceae > UBA2897. Next base: position 2,469 of record JALFBM010000025.1, on the reverse strand, counting down.
GACTCGACGACCTGGGGCGCGAATGGCGAAAAGACGGGCGGCGGCAACGCGATTGCCTGGCCGGCAAAGCTAGGGGCCTTCCTGGATGTGCAGAAGGTCTACAACTTCGGCAAGAAGGGCTCGCGCATCGCTGTGACGGTGGACCGGCAGGACAGCTTCCTCGAGCGGCTTGACGCCGTGCTCGCGCAGCCGGCGGACCTCATTCTCCTGCTCGGCGGTGTCAACGACTTCCAGCATGACGTGCCGCTAGGCGAATACGGCAGCACGGACCCCGCGACGTTCTACGGCGCCTATGAGACCATCCTGCAGAAGCTGATCGCGGCGCAGCCGCAGGCCCATCTGATCGTCATGACGCCGATGAAGGAAAACTTCCAGCACCCGACGAAACATTATCCGAAATCCTTTGACAAGAACGCCCAGGGCGTGACGCAGGAAGCGTATGTTGAGGCCGTGCGGCAGGAAGCTGCGAGATACAGCCTGCCGGTCATCGATCTCTTCAATGAGAGCGGCATTTCCCCGTTCCATCCGGCCCAGCAGAAGCTTTACATGCCCGATGGCCTGCACTACAACGAGGCCGGCTACACCCGCCTGGCCCAGCGCATCGCTGCGGGCATTGAAGATGTTTTGGACTAGGGACCAAGCCATGAGGATATAAAGATATAAAGATATTGCAGGAAATCCTTGAAAAGATGAATTTACGAAACGAGACGAACCGCGTATAATAGAGACATAGAACAAGAGGGAATTGCGTTTTTGTCTAGGGGGGAGCGCGAAGTGAAGAAACTGCTTCTGCTTTTGGTTATGGCTTTTGTCGTCGGCGTCGGTCTGCTGACTGCCGCGGGCGTTTCGGAGGCGTCGGACGACGCGGTCGTGACGTATGCGGTGGATGATGTGTCCGTGGACGGAGACTATGTTGTCCTGAAGGGACATTTTCACAATGAGACCGAGAATTTCCAGCGCGTCAAGAGGCTGAACCTGAGCTATCAGGTCGTGGATGAGGACGGCTATATCATCCTGACCGGGAACGAGGTGGAGGAGAACATCAATCTGGAGATCGGCGGAGAGAACACGCCGTTTACCGTGCGGTCCAAGAATGTCGACGCCATCCTTCATCAAACCTCCGACTGTGCGAACTGGAAAATTCAGGCGAAGGTTGCGGTGGATGCCTGAGCCCTGCCGCACCCTTCGGAAAATCGGACGCAACGCGTTATGGATTGACGAGTTGCGTCATTTTTTGTATCAAAAACAAGGACGGAATACATAAAACAGAATGAAATAAGAACTAAAAATATTATATAAAAGTATAAATATCTTATCTGTTATGAATTGCGTGATTCTTTTATAATAATACATGTAGAGGGGTACGGAGGTGAAAGAGAAACCGGAATACGTCGGAAGACCGTCTGCCGGCGGCGCATGGGAACATGGAAACATGCGCGGGCGCGGCGCGGAGATCCCGATCGGATCCCGGAGCATACAGAATTTCCGCTTCTAAATGTATAGGTTAAGGAGTCGAGAGGGTTATGAAGAAAAGAAACATCGTACTCGGGCTCGCGGTGGTTGCGGCCCTGAATGTGGCAAGTTTCCAGCCGGCCAGCGCTGGCAGCAATCCGTTCGCAACGGTCCCGCAGAGCACAGGCTACTATCAGGATGTCGCGGCACTCGTGCACGACGGGCTGATCGACGGCTACGCGGACAGCGATTTCAAGGCAAACCGCCCGCTGACGCGCTATGAGATGGCCGTGTTCACGGCAAAGGCCATGTCGAACTCGAACAAGGCGAACGCCGCCGATACGCAGCGCATTCAGAAGCTCATGAAGGCGTTCCAGTCCGAGCTCACGGATATGCACGTCGCTATCCCGGGCGTCAAGGCAAAGAACGCGAAGAAGGCCGAGAAGCCGGCAAAGGCGAAATTCACCGTCCCGGATGGCTGGAAGCTTTCCGGCATGCTCCGCTATCGCCTTGACGGCGGCACGAAGAAAAATCCGGACGGCAGCAAGAAGACCGGTGCGGACGGCTTCGGCGGTGCGAAGAACCACCAGCTCCTCTGGCAGTACAACAACAAATTTAGCATGGGCGGCGGCTGGCAGGCTGAACTTGACCTGATCGGCGCACGCGACGGCAACGGCGATTCCCGTACGACCGGTGAGAATACGGTCGGCTATGCGACGGCAAACAAGATTTTCGCGCAGGGCCCTCTGTTCGGCGGCCGCGCGCGCATCGGCAAGACGAAGGGCAGCTTCATTGGCATCAAGAAGTCCTTGATCATGGGCCAGTACTATACGGGCGGCGACTATATGTACGCCGTCAGCCCGAAATGGAAAATCGGGGGTGCGGACAAAAACCTGGACTTCGACAATGACCAGAAGGAGGTTCGCACATGTATTCCTATGATGATCGGATCAGGGCCGTCCGGCTCTACATCCAATACGACAAAAGCGCAGCCGCAGTCATACGGGAGCTCGGCTA
>JALFBM010000017.1 GCA_022773425.1 Selenomonadaceae bacterium | reverse complement strand
GCTGAACCAGTGGTCAAAGGTCACGTGGAAGGCCTCGAGATCCTCTTTCAGGATGGCGAGCTTCTCCCGATACGCGAGATCCTTGAAGATCTCCAGGCGCCCGCTCTCGTCCATCGCGAGGTATTTATCCCCGTCCTTATCGATGATGCGCTGCGCCGTGACCTTGATATCCTCGCCGTGGTAGCCGTTCTCCGGGAACTCGACCTCGCGGCCGAGCAGTTCGAGGTAGCGCGCGTTGACCGACTGTGCGAGGATGTTCATCTGGTTGCCCGCGTCGTTGATGTAGTACTCACTCTCGACCGGATACCCCGCCGCGCGGAGCAGATTCACGAGTGCCGAGCCAGCTGCCGCGCCGCGGCCGTGCCCGACATGCAGCGGCCCGGTCGGGTTTGCGCTGACATACTCGACCTGGATTTTCGGCGCATCCTTTTTCGGCAGGTTGCCAAAGGACGAGCCGGCGTCGAGGATCTGCTGGAAAGCATCGTAGAGCACATTGCCGCGAAGGTAGAAGTTCAGGAAGCCCGGCCCTGCGATCTGCGTGTGGTCGAGCCAGTCCCCTTTGATGCGCCCCGCGATCTCCTCGGCGATCTGCCGCGGGTTCTTGTGGAACACGCGCGCCGACTGCATCGCGAAGTTCGTCGCAAAATCACCGAATTCCTTCTTGGGCGGGACGGAGAGCTCGACGGCCGGGAGCTCACCCGCCGGGAACGTACCGTCTGCGATGGCGTCCTGTGCCGCCTGCTGTATCGCGGCGGTCAAGGTATCTTTGATATCCAAGGAAAAACCTCCTATACAAAATACAAGCTTTTGCGCGGATACGCTGCTTTCCGCAAAAACAGAAAAACAAAATACAAAGCGTTGCGCAGGCCTGGCCCGCGTCAACGCAATGGTTTCATGGTCTTGCCGCAGGGCCGCCGGGGCCGTGCAGTACTTCCGTCAATTCAGTTTGTGGCTTTCGCCTGGTGCGCTCGTGATCTCAATATGCAGGCGGTTATCGCTCTGATAGCTGCCGTTGACCTTTAGCGCGTAGTCGAGATCAACCGTTCCCGAGACCGTACCGTACGTGATGTCGATGCTGCGCGTCTGAAAGGCGAGGTCAAGTGCGCCGTACGGCGTCTCGTAGCGGCTGCGCGTCTCGGCCCGCGGCTCGAAATGCTGCTCCTGCACGACCGCGCCATGGCGGAGCAGCGTCAGCGACGACGGGCCGATCTTCAGGATGGTCGAGGTCTCGTCTTCGGCATCGGTCAAATGATCCTCGTAAAGCACATAATGCTTGCCGTTACGGTAGTAGTGCCTGCCCTCTGCGATCATCTCCGTCACATTTTCCTCGCCCGTCCGGTCGCGCTGCGCGCCGCGGACATGCACGATCACCCGATGCATTTCTGCCAAAGATAAAGCCTCCTGTAACGGGGCCTGCCGCCCCTTCCGAAAAATCCATACGGATACTATTATAGCGAAAGGCTCGGCATTTGCCAACTGCTTTTTTCAGAAATTGTGAAAAACCGCCATAGAAAAGTCCTCCCCGGCCGGGGAGGACTTTTCTATCTGTGCGTTTCGGGTTTCTTTGCCCGTCTTCTTTCTGGCGTTACATCTTGAAGCGGTCCATCTCGCCGGAGAGCTTTTCGGCCTCTTCGGCGAGGCTGCGGGTCGCGGCGGCGATTTCCTGTGCCGAAGCGGACTGCTCCTCGGTCGTCGAGGAAATCGATTCGGCCTGCTCCGCGTTGTGCTTTGCGATGTCCTTGATGGCTTTTGCGGCCTCGCTCATTCCCTTCGAGCCCTCCGCGATCTCCTTGATGCTATGCGCCACATCGCCGACGCCGCCGGCAAGCGACTCGACCGAAATCTGAATGGATTCGAAGACCGCATCGGCCTTCTTGACCGATTCCATGCTGCTCGCGACGCTCGCGGCGCTCGTCGTGCTGGCCTCAACGGCCCCCTTCATATCATTCTGGATGACCGTTACGAGATCGGCGATCTTCTGCGTGGAGTTCGCGCTCTCCTCGGCGAGCTTGCGCACCTCATCGGCGACGACCGAGAACCCGCGGCCGGCTTCACCGGCACGCGCAGCCTCGATGGCCGCGTTCAACGCGAGCAGATTCGTCTGCTCGGCAATGCCCGAGATCATGCCGACGATGTTGCTGATTTCATCGGAGCTCTTCGCAAGCTTGTCGATGGTCTGCTGTACCGTCGTCGTGCCCGCGTTGATCGCATCCATATTGGAGACGACGGTTCGGATCGCGCTGCGCCCATCCTTGACACTGTCTGCGGCCATCTGCGTGACCGCGGCGATGGCTTCGGCGTTCATCGAAACCGTACCGGTCTTTTCCGCGATCTTGTCGCTTTCCTCGCTGACCGTCCCGGCCGATTTCGACTCGTTGGCGATGCCGCCGGCCATATCGGTGATGGATTCCGCAACCTGGTTCGCCGCCTCTGCGGACTGATGGGAAGCTGCGGTGAGCTCCTCGGCCGCGGCCGAAACCTTTTCGGCGTTTGCTGCGACATTCTTTAGCAAGCCGCGCAGCGTACCGCGCATCTGCTTGAAGCCGCGCGCAAGGTCGCCGATCTCGTCGTTGCGGTTCACGCTCTCGAGCGGGCGCGAACGCAGATCGCCACTGTTCAGCATGTCGGCCTCCGCGCGCAGCGCGACGACCGGATCACACATCTTCTTCGAGACGAACCAGATGATGACACTGATCGCGGCCAGCATGAGCAGCGCCACAATCGCGAGGATCTTGACCATGGAGATGGCTTGCGCGCGGATCTCTGAGACCGGCGCCGTCGATACCGCAATCCAATTGCGCACGCCGAGGTGAATCGGCGTCAAGATGGCCTTCGAGGCCGTGCCGCTCGACGTCGTGTATGTGGCCTGCGTCTGCTGATCCGACGAAACCGCATCCCCGAACGCCTTGACGAGGGCCGGGTCGAGCCGATAGCCGTCCTGCTCTTCCTTCGTCATATCCATCTTGCCGACGCGCTCCGGATTGTCCCCATAGGCGATCGCCAGGCCCTGCTCATCGACGATGTAGACGCGGCCGGTCTCCATGTACTTGATGTTCGCCGTGAGATCCGAAATGGTGTCGAGCTCGACCGTGCCGTAGACCATCCCCGTAAGCTGTCCCTGATTCATGACCGGATAGCAGATGACCGTGATGAGCTTGCCGCTCGTGCCCGATATGGACGGACCTGTGATGTACGGTTTCTGTGTCGACTTGACGTTTTTAAAATAGTCGCGCGAGGCACGGTCCATGGCCTTGTCGTTTTCATTATAGGCCTGACCGTTGAGGTCCATGTACGCGACCATCGCAAATCCGTTGTTCGTCTCCTGCTGGAGCTCCTTTAGGATGGCAACGCGCTGTTCGTGGCTTCCCGTGCGAATCCCCTCGTTCGTTGAGAGCCATTTCAGCGCAGCCTCCTTTTCCTTGAACTCCTGCTCAACCGAGAGCGCCGTCGTCTTGCCGACCTCGGCCGCGATACTATCCGCATCTTGGTAAAGCACGGAGCTCGTCATATAGTACGTGATGCCGAAAAATACCAAGAAACTGCCGATAAACAGAGGCAAAAGCCCTGCGAGCAGCTTGGCGCGTAGACTATTTAGCTTCTTGTTCAAAAAAATCCCTCGATTCCTACTCCCATACACGTTACAGGAGGCCGCATCCTCCCCTCCCAATTTCTCTTTTTCTGCCATCCTCCTTCATCGAAACGGTTCCTGTTTTGCATAGAAAAACAAGGCTGGATCAGCCCTGCCCCTGTTCCACCGCAATATCGAGCTCGACGACATGCCCCCCTAAGTCCATGTCGACGGTCAGATACTGCGAGTCCGTGATCTTTACCTGGAAATTCTCGCCGATGGAGAGCGACGGCGTCGAGATATCGACCTCGAGGCCGAGTCCTGCGAGATTCGTCGCCGCGTTCGCCGTGAGCATATTGCTCATCTCCGAAATCGCGCTCTGCGCCATCGCATCAAAGCTCTCGACCGGCATGCCCATCATCATCGTCGACGCGATGAATTTTGCGGTATTCTCGTCCATGTTGTAGACGACATTGCCGCGGATTTGTTTCGTGAAGCCAACGATAACCGAAACGCCCTTGCTCACCGCGTTCTTATGCTGCACGGAAACCTTGAGCCGCTTTGGCGGCGCGAATCCTATCTGCGGCATGACGGTCTCAAACGCTTCGACGAAAGGGTTGACCAGTTTAGCATCCATTCCATCATTCTCCTTCCGCAAAGCCTACATTCATATGGATATCGCCAATCCGCGTCTCCGCTGCGATGTGGAACGTCGTGAGCTTCGGGCTCGCGATATGGATATCTTTCCCGCATATCGTGCCCGGCGGCGTCATGCGGATCTCCTTGTCCCGGAATACGTCGTTGATGTTCGAGACGCCCCGCCCAACGATGATATTCGCCGACTCCTCGATCGAGTCAGCGGCCTCCACGTCGCGGATTTTTTCATCCGGCCCAACATCCAGCAGAATCCGCGAAAACGCCTGCACCGTCTTCTCCTCCATATAGACGATGGCGCGGCCCGTCGGATACCCCGTCAAGCCGATGATGACCGCCACGCCGCTGACCGTCAGAAAATTCTGGTCGCAGAGCTCGATCGAAGTCTCGCAGTGCACGCCAATCAGGCTGAAAAGGCCCTGCTGCAGCGCGCGGGCGAACGGTTTTGCATACGATTCACGCAGGACAGCGACTTTGCCGACTTTATTTTGGCACAGAATCATCAACGTGTCAATGAGGTCGTTGGTATTGATCGGCTTTTGCAGGAACGCGGCGATGCCGGCATCGCGCCCGCGCGAGACGAGAGTGGCATCCTTCATCGCCGAGATCATGACGATTTTGGCGTCCTTGTCAAAGGATAGGATACGGCGGCTGCATTCGATGCCGTCCGCGTCTGGCAGATTCATATCCATGGTTACGACGGCGGGATGGTACGCGGCGTAGAGCTCCACCGCCTCCGCCGCATTTTTGGCCTGCGCGACCACTTCAAAATTCGTCCGTTGCAGATTTTTCACCAGCATGGCGCGGCCGACGCGCGAATCGTCGACAATCATGACTTTGACCTTTTCCACTATGCTCACCTGTCTCTCTTATGTCCGCACGAGACGAGACCGACAAAATACAGCGTTCCCATCCTGCTGCCCCCTTGTCTCGCACGTCTTCCCTTCCTGTTCTTTCTTCCTGTTCTTTATTCTATTTCGATATTCTGACAAAAATCCCTGCCTTTTTTCCCATATTTTCCAAAAAAAGGCAGGGATTTTGTTCTACTTCTTTTTGTTTATCCTTTACCGCATCTCCATGGATCAGATTTGGCTGCGGCCGACGGCGTCAAACGTCGCCTGCACGGAGGCCGGAGGCTCCTTGTCGAGCTTGCTCACGACGAAGATGGCGAGCAAAGAAAACAGGAAGCCCGGTACAATCTCGTAGAGGCCGAATAGCGCAAGCTGCTTCCAGATAAGCACCGTCACGCCGCCGACGATAATGCCCGCAACCGCGCCGTTGCGCGTCGTACGCTTCCAGAACAGGCTCATGAGGATGGCCGGACCAAACGCCGCGCCGAACCCTGCCCAAGCGTAGGATACCATATCGAGGATGAAGCTGTTCGGGTTCAGGGCGAGGAAGATCGCGAGCGCCGCGATCACGAAAACCGACGCGCGCGCGATCCAGACGAGCTCTGCCTGCTCCGCGTTCTTGCGGAGCAGCGTGCGGTAGAAATCCTGCGCGAACGCGGACGCCGCGACGAGCAGCTGCGAGGACGCCGTACTCATGATAGCCGCGAGCACGGCCGACAGGATGAGGCCGGCGAGGAACGGTGGGAACATCGTATTCGTCAGCACGAGGAATACCGTCTCCGATGCGGTTCCCTCCAGCGGATCTGCGAGGAATACGCGCCCGACCATGCCGACCGCGACAGCTGCCGCGAGCGACAGGATGACCCACGTCATCGCGATGCGCGTCGCCTGGCGGATCTCCCCGGACGAACGCACGGCCATGAACCGCACGAGGATATGCGGCTGGCCGAAATAGCCGATGCCCCAGGCGAGCAGGGAAATCAGCTCGATCACGCCCATCGTCGAACCGTCGGGTTTCGTCAGCGGCTGCAGCATCGAGGCCTGCACATTCTGCAGCGCGTCCATCGTCACACCGACCCCGCCCATCTCAACCGTCGCCGTGATGGGCACGACGAGGATGGCGAAAAACATCATGACGCCCTGGATAAAGTCTGTGCGCGAGACCGCAAGAAAGCCGCCGATCAGGGTGTAGAACACGACCGAGCCC
>JALFBM010000008.1 GCA_022773425.1 Selenomonadaceae bacterium | reverse complement strand
ATTAACCAGCTTTGCATCCATCTTCTCATTCCCCTTCCGCAAATCCTACATTCATACTAATCTCTCCAATTCTCGTCTTTGCCGTGATATGGAACGTCGTCAGCTTCGGACTGGCAATTCGTATATTCGTTCCCACGATAGTCCCGGGCGGAGTAATGCGCATTTCCTTGTCTTTAAAGACGTCATTGATGTTGGAAACGCCTCGTCCCACAATGATGTTTGCCGCTTCCTCCACCGAATCACTGGCTTCTTCCTCACTGATCGTATCCGGGTCATCCCGCTCCAGCATAATCATAGAAAATTTACGCATGGTGTCCGAATCCATGGAAACAATGGCACGTCCCGTCGGGTATCCGGTGAGCCCGATGATAACCGCCACGCCGCTGACATCAAGAAAATGACGGTTATCTACTCCGAACTCCACCTCGCTGTGAACCCCGATCAGGCTGAACAGTCCCTGCTGCAATGCCCGGACAAACGGCTTGGCATACGACTCACGCAGCACAGCCTCCTGCCCGATCCGGCTCTGACACAAGATCATCAAGGTATCGATCAAATCGTTCGTATTGATCGGTTTTTGCAGGAATGCGCTGATCCCTGCCTCTCTTCCCCGGGATACCAGACTGGCATCCTTCATCGCGCTGACCATGACGATCCTGGCCCCCGGATCGATCGCACGGATGCGCCGTGTGCATTCAATCCCATCCGCATCCGGAAGATTCATATCCATTGTTACCACAGCCGGCTCCTGTTCGGCATAAAGCTGAACCGCCTCTGCCGCGGTCTTGGCTACCGCACATACTACAAAATTGGTTTTGGCCAGCTTTTCCTCCAGCATGGCACAGCTGATTTTCGAATCATCGACAATCATTACTTTAACTTTTTCCACTAAGAATCACCTGCTTCTCCGTTACTTTCCTTACATTCCCCATCCAATACCGGCTGGCCGCCCGTCTTCGGATGGATACATCCGTTTTTATTATATCGCAATATCCTTCATTCCGCTATCCCCTGTCATAAGCAATGCAAAAAAGAGGCGCCCGCAGCGCCTCCTTTATCCCGAGTCATTTTTCCGGCAAAATCTCAATCCAATATCCATCCGGATCACTGATGAAATAAATCCCCATTGCCTGATTCTCATAGCAGATGCAGTCCATTTCCTGATGAAGCCGGTGCGCTTCCTCAAAACGATCCGTTGTTACAGCAAGATGGAACTCATTCTCACCAAGATCATACGGATCCTTGCGGTCATGCAGCCAGGTCAGTTCAAGCTCATGCGGCGTTTTTCCGCCGTCGGAAAGGTAGACCAGCGTAAAGCCCGGCCCCTCCAGACGATGCGACTCCCGAAACCCCAGCGCCTTTTCATAGAACGCCAGACTGCGCTCGAGATTCAGCACATTGAAATTATTATGCGCAAATCGAAATGTCATGATTCTTTCTCCCTTTCTATCAAATCTCGCTTTTCCCCACCGCATCAAAGGTATCGGTAATGGTACGCGACGGTTCCCGATCCATCATGCTGACCAGATAAATCGCCAGCAGGGAGAACAAAAAGCCCGGCACAATTTCATAAAGGCCCAGCAGAGCAAACTGCTTCCAGATCAACACCGTTACGCCGCCAACGACAATGCCGGCCAGAACTCCGTTGCGGGTCGTACGTCGCCAAAACAGACTCATGAGCAGCGCAGGGCCAAACGCCGCGCCAAAGCCGGCCCAGGCATACGATACCATATCTAAAATGAAATTATTCGGATTCAGACCGAGAAAAATCGCCAGCGAAGCAATGACGAGAACCGATGCCCGGCTGATCCAGACCAGTTCCTTCTGCTCCGCTTCCTTCCGGACCAACGTGCGGTAAAAATCCTGAGCAAAAGCCGAAGCCGCGACGAGCAGCTGGGAAGAAGCCGTACTCATAATCGCCGCCAGCACAGCGGATAAAATCAAACCGGCAATAACCGGAGGAAACATCGTATTGGTCATGACAAGGAAAACCGTCTCAGATTCCGTACCCTCCAGCGGCGCGGTCAAAAATACCCGGCCTACCATACCGACCGCCACGGCTGCGGCCAGGGAAAGAACAACCCAGGTCATGGCGATCCGCGTCGCCTGACCGATTTCCCGGGAACTTGATATCGCCATGAACCGGACCAAAATATGCGGCTGACCGAAATAGCCGATCCCCCATGCCAGCAGGGAAATCAGTTCAATCACGCCCAGCGTTGAACCGTCCGGCTTGGTCATCGGTTCCAGCATGGAATGCTGGACCTGACCGACAGCCTGTACCGTCGCACTGAATCCGCCCATCTCCATGCCCGCAGTAATCGGTACAATGAGAATGGCAAAAAACCTCATGACGCCCTGAATAAAATCCGTCCGCGAGACAGCCAACAAGCCACCGATCAAGGTATACCAGACCACCGAGCCCGCGCCGATAAAAATCGCATATTGATAGGGGATGCCAAATACCGTCTCAAACAGACGGCCTGCCGACACAAAGCCCGAGGCCGAGTAGATGATGAAGAAGATCAGGATAAAGATGGCCGGCACGATGCGCAGGATGCCGCTTTTGTCCTCGTAGCGGTTCTGCAGAAACTCCGGCAGAGTCAGGGAGTTTTTCGCAAGCTCCGTATACTTGCGGAGTCGCGCCGCGATGAAATGCCAGTTTGCCCAGGTGCCTATCGCGATGCCGACGGCAATCCAGCCGGCATTCAGGCCCGCGAGGTACGCGAAGCCCGGCACGCCCATCAGCATCCAGCCGCTCATATCCGAGGCCTCGGCGCTCATCGACGTAACCCAGGCACCGAGCTTCCGATTGCCGAGGAAATAGTCACTCATATTGCGCGTGCGGCGGTAATAGTAGACGCCGATCGCCATCATGAGGCCAATATAGAGGACAAACGTATTGATAATGGTCAAATCATGTGTCAAAAGAATCCAGCCTTTCCGCAAATGTACCGGTGAACGTTACAATATAGGTTCTATTATATCGGAAAAGCGCCTCTTTTGGCAACCCTTTATGGCATAGAAACTATATCTTTTTCGATATACAACAGAAAAAGGCAGAAAAAAAAGCCCTCCCTTCCAGGAAGGCCGGAGTTCCGCTTTACCATCATCCAAAACGCATGAAGCTGCCCTGCTGGTCCATCTGCCAGCGGCGGACGAGCTGTTCCTCACCGCTGCGGTCATAGGAGACGCAGATCGCGCGCCCCGTCGCCCACGGCTCGCGGATCATGCGCTCGCGCAACGCCTCCATAAAATCGCGCGTCGCAGCCGGGCTCGCGCCGTCCGCGAGCTTTTCAAGCTTCATCGTCTTCGCGCGGCGATCAAACTGAATCCGCCCGTCCAGCGTCATATCCGTCCCGAGGCTGTAGGAAATCTCCTGTACCCCCTGATGCTCGTCTTTTACTTCTACCCATGCAAACATTGTTCTCACTCCTTCTGGATCCTGGAACGTCTTTCTTTTCCTTCTCCGACAGCCTCTCTGCTGCCGCTTATGCCATCTTGCGCCGTGCCTTCTGCGAGGCTTTCGGGTCCTTGGCCGCCAACACGGCCAGCATGCGGCTTTTGACGCGCCGCATCATCCAGACATAGCACCCGAACACGCTTTCGAGCACCGTGCAGGTTGGATTTGCCCTTGCGTAATACTGACGGATCTGTCGCTGCGCCGCGTAATCGTCGTCATCGTAGATGTCCGCGAGCAGGCGGCTGCAGAGCCGCTTCGGTACCTGGCAGAGCGGCTTCATCATCCAGACGTACAGCCGCATCAGCCGCCGCATGAAATCCGTCATCCCCCTGGCCGGGTATTTCTTGAAATGGATGGAAACAAGCTGACCGACCAAGAGCTTGAAGTCCTGGATATCGGTCTCCCGCAGACTTGGATCCTGGAAACGGATGCCGAGGCGCTCCACCTCCTCAGTAAGTGCCTCATAGGCCGCCAGGCGCTCCTCCCAGTCTCTCGACATCAGCCCGCGGTAGAGATGCTGCATCGACTGCATGCGCACGTCACAATACTTCATTGGTCTCGTACACCCCCAGACGCTGAACACTTCTCTTTTTCTCCGCCCCTCCCTGAGCGGAGCCCTTTCCGAACCTCTCTTTTTCTCTTATTTCCTTTTCCTATGTATAGATTTCGACATAGGCCTTATTTCTCCTTCTGCTTCTGCAAAAAAATATAAAAAAGTTTACACTTTTTTGTTCCAGTTTCGCGTGATTCGCCGTGTTTTCTAGAAATAAAGTGTAAACTTTACAGGATTTTCTGGTATTATGTTCTCACGGAAGGGTTATTTGTGCTTTTTGTATTTTATTTTCCGCATACTCGCACAAGGCGGCCGGTAAGAAAGTGGAGCTGGCTCAGAGTCGCTCCAAAAGCGGCGCAAAGATGGCCGCAAACAGGCCGCCAAGGCTAAAGCCCGCCGGCACAGGCTCCGTCGCAAGCATGGCGATGGAGCCGACTGGCTCGCCGTCGTATTTGAGGATCAGGCTGCCAACGGGCTGTCCCTTCTGCACCCCTGCCGCGACGACATGCGGCATATCGTAGGAAATCGTATAATGCGAGGCATCTTCACCGTTGAGCAGCGGGTAGTCGAGATTCTCCGCCGGCATCGCCCCGACCGTGCCCTTCGTACCGCCCTTCACCCACAGCTTGCGCTGGAGTTTTTCCTTCGAAGCGCCATGCACCATCTTCGCGTGGGCAAACCCGTAGTCGAGCAGTTTTGCCATATCGGTGAAGCGGTCCTTTTCCTCCGGACTGTGCATAACGACCGCGATCAGCCGCAGGCCGCCGCGCTTTGCAGACGCGGCGAGACAGCCGCGCGCCGCCTCGGTCCAGCCGGTTTTAATGCCATCGAGGCCCGCGTAATGGCCGAGCAGATCGTTCGTCGTCTCGGCCACAAGAGTCCGCTGCTTCGGGTACTTCCAGTGGATCTGCGCGCGCTGCTGCCGCACGATGGCGCGGAAATCCGGATTCGTCATCGCATAGCGCGCCAGCCTGGCCATATCCCGTGCCGTTGAGTAGTGGTTTGGATCCGTCAGGCCGTTCGGGTTCGCGAAATGCGTATCCGTCAGGCCGATTTCCGCCGCGCGCGCGTTCATGCGGTCCGCAAAACGCGGCACCGAGCCGTCGATTTTCTCCGCGAACGCAACCGCCGCGCCGTTGTCCGAGCGCAGCATCATGCCGCGCGCGAGCTCCTCCGCGTCGAGCACATCGCCCTCATGCAGTTCAAGCGGCACGGCCTCCGTCTCCGCCGCGCGCTTCGAGATGGGGACGGGCGCATGCGGCGGCAGATTTTCCAGTGCGAGCAGACAGGTCATCATCTTCGTCATACTCGCGGGATAATGGCGCGCATCCGCGTCTTTTTCCCAAATGACGCGGCCTGTCTCCGCCTCGATGAGGATGGCCGAATCCGCCGTGATCGCGGGCTCGTCATCAGCGAGCCCGTGGGAGACCGGGAACAGGGCGACGAGCAGTGCCGCGAGCAGCAAGGCCCGGCAGAAGATGCCGCGCACCCCTTCTGCCCATCCTTGGCCCCTCCTTCGCGAGAGGCGGTTTATCGTTCGATTCAAGACACGCCTTCCTTTCTAAACAAAGAGGTTCCGTCCCATCTTACCCCTTTTCACGCGGCATGGCAAGGCTCAGAGCCTGCCGGACCGTCTCGGCGCCGTAGAGCGTCAGGCCGAGGCTTTCGCCCTCGAGCTGGCGGCAGTTCTTCATCGGCAGCACGGCAGATTTGAAGCCGAGGCGCGCGGCTTCGCGCACGCGGGTCTCGGCCTGGCTCACGGCACGCACCTCGCCGGAGAGGCCGACCTCGCCGAACACGACGGTTTTCGGCCGGAGCAGACGGCTCGAGAAGCTCGACGCCATCGCGGCACAGATGCCGAGATCGGCGGCCGGCTCGTCGATGCGGATACCGCCCGCAACCTTGACGTAGACGTCGCAGGCGCCGATGGAGAGATGGACGCGCTTTTCGAGCACGGCGAGCAGCAGCTGGATCCGCTTGATGTCAACGGAGTCCGCCGTACGGCGCGGCGGCACGTATGGCGTCGGCGCGACGAGTGCCTGCAGCTCGACGAGCAGCGGCCGCGTGCCCTCAACGGTCGGGATGATAACCGATCCGCTGTCCTCCTGCCGGTCGGAGAGGAACAGCTTTGAGGCGTCCGGCACGTCCGCGAGCCCGCTCTCGCGCATCTCAAACAGGCCGATCTCGTTCGTGCTGCCGAACCGGTTCTTGACCGCGCGCAGCACGCGATACTCGGCGTTGCGCTCGCCCTCAAAATACAGTACCGTGTCAACGATATGCTCGAGTACGCGCGGTCCCGCGAGATTCCCGTCCTTCGTCACATGCCCGATGACAAACGACGCGATACCGCCCGTCTTCGCGATGCGCAAGAGCTCCGCCGCGCTTTCGCGCACCTGCGAGACCGATCCCGGCGCGCTCGCGAGCTCAGGCCGGAACATCGTCTGGATGGAGTCGATGACGAGCAGCTCCGGCCGGACATTGGCGATATGCGTAGCGATCGTGTCGAGGTTCGTCTCACTGACGACATAGAGCGTATCCGCCAGCGCCCCGAGCCGGTCGGCGCGCATGCGCACCTGCCGCGTGCTCTCCTCGCCCGTCACGTAGAGCACGCGCTTGCCCGCGCGCGCGACATCGGCACAGACCGCAAGCGTCAGGCTCGACTTGCCGACGCCGGGGTCGCCGACGATCAGGACCATCGATCCCGGCACAACCCCGCCGCCGAGCACGCGGTCGAGTTCACCGGAATGCGTCGAGAACCGCGGCAGATCCCGCGTCTCCACCTCGCCGATAGGGCGCGGCTTCTGCGCGTCCGAAAGGCCGAGCGCGACACCGGACGCCGCGCCCTTTCCCACAGGTTCATCAGGCAGGACTTCCTCGACCATCGTATTCCACGCGCCGCAGCCCGGGCATTTCCCGAGCCATTTCGGCGCATCATAACCGCATTCCTGACAGACGTAAACGGTCTTCTTCTTTTTCGCCATCAACGGATCCTCCTCACGAGGGCCAGACACAAACGTATGGCCCACCTTCCAAGCCAGACGATGGACCATAACAAATTCAAGATAAAATTACCTGCACCATGCAGTGCTCCGCCCCCCGCGGGGCCCAGCCGGTTATGCCTCCGCATCGGTGTTCACCGTGGCCGGCTCGCGTCTGCGCGCCTTTGGCACGCGCCGCACGAAATCGATCGTTTCGCCGTCCTTTTTCCCGTAAATCGTATCGCCGCGATGGAACGTGCGCGCGAGCAACTTCTCTGCGAGCGCGTCCTCGACCATGCGGCTGATGGCGCGGCGCAACGGACGGGCCCCGTAACGGGCATCCGTACCCTTGTCGATCAGCAGCTGTTTTGCGGATGGGGAGAACGCGAGCTTCAGCCCCTTCTCCTCGAGGCGGCCGCGCACCCCCGCGAGCAGGATGTCAACGATTTTGCACAGTTCCTTGCGCCCGAGCGGATGGAACACCACCATCTCGTCGATGCGATTCAAAAACTCCGGCTTGAACCTATGGCGCACGGCCTCGAGCACAAGCTTTTTCACATCGCGGTCCCTGGACTCGCGCGTCGCCTCGTGGGCCGCGAAGCCCATCGTCTTTGCGTCGCGCAAATGCTCCGCGCCAGCGTTCGACGTCATGATGATGACCGTATTCGTGAAATCGGCCTGCCGTCCCTGCCCGTCCGTCAGGCGCCCGTCGTCGAGCACCTGCAGCAGGATGTTGAACACATCGGGACTCGCCTTCTCGATCTCATCGAGCAGGATGCTCGAGTACGGTTTGCGGCGCACAGCATCCGTGAGCTGCCCGCCCTCATCGTAGCCGACATAGCCCGGAGGCGCGCCGACGAGACGCGAGACGGAATATTTCTCCATGTACTCGGACATATCGAAGCGCAGGACCGCCTCCTCCGTGCCGAACAGTGTGCGCGCGAGCGTTTTCGCGAGCTCGGTCTTGCCGACGCCGGTCGGGCCGAGGAACAGGAACGAGCCGATGGGACGGCGCGGGTCCTTGAGACCGGCGCGCGCCCGCCGGATGGCCCGCGAGACAGCGGCCACGGCCTCGTCCTGTCCGACGACGCGTCGCGACAGCGTCTTTTCCAGGTGCAGCAACCGATCGGATTCCTTCGCCGCGAGCCTTGTGACAGGGATACCCGTCCACGAGGCAACGATAGCCGCGACGTCCTTCGCCGTGACCTGTATGCTGCCCTGCTCCTTTTTCTCCCAATCCTTCTTCGCCGCGTCGAGGCGGCTTTTCACGGACTGTTCGCGATCGCGGAGCGTTGCGGCCTTCTCGAAATCCTGCGCGTGAATGGCCTCCTGCTTCTCGTTCTGCAGGGACTCCATCTCGCGGCGGATACCGCGGATCTCCTCCGGATTCTCCGCGTGGTCGATGCGCACCTTGGCGGCGGCCTCGTCCATCACGTCGATGGCCTTGTCGGGGAGGAAGCGGTTCGTGATATAGCGCTTCGACAGCTTTACCGCCGCCTCGAGCGCCGCGTCCTGGATCTTTGCGTGGTGGAACGACTCATAACGTCCGCGCAAACCGCGCAGAATTTCGAGGGACTCTTCCTCCGTCGGCTCCTCGACGAGCACGGTCTGGAACCGCCGCGACAGCGCCGGGTCCTTTCCCAGGCGTTTTTTGTACTCATCGAGCGTCGTCGCACCGATGATCTGGATCTCGCCGCGCGACAGCGCCGGCTTTAGGATATTCGACGCATCGAGCGCGCCCTCGCCCGCCCCCGCGCCAACGAGCGTGTGCAGTTCATCGATGAACAAAATGACCTTGCCGTTCTGCCGGATCTCCTCGAGGATGCTCTTCAGCCGCTCCTCGAACTCGCCGCGGAATTTCGCGCCCGCGACGACCGATGCCATGGAGAGCGTGTAGACGCGCTTGCCCTGCAGCATGAACGGCACCATGTCCTCCGCGATACGCGCGGCAAGGCCCTCTGCGATGGCCGTCTTGCCAACGCCCGGCTCGCCGATCAGGATCGGATTGTTCTTCGTGCGGCGCGACAGGATCTGCACGACGCGCGTGATTTCCTTTTTGCGGCCGATGACCGGGTCGAGTTTGCCCTGTTCGGCGGCCGCGGTCAGGTCCCGGCCATAGCGGCTCAGGACCGGCATCTCCCGCGCACCGTCCGAATCCTTTTTCAGGCTGTCGTCCTCGCCGCCCGCCGGCACCTTCTCCATCCGCGCGAACAGCTCATCGCCAAGCGCCTCCCGGTCGACGCCGAGCTCGTGCAGGATCTCCGCTGCACCGCCCTCATCCTCATCGAGCAGCGCGAGCAGGATGTGCTCCGTGCCGACGAATGGATCCTGCAGATGTGCCGCCTCGCCGATGGCATGGTCGACGACACGGCGCGCGCGCGGCGTGAAGTACGGCATCGGCCCGTTCATCGGGAACGGGGCGATCTCCTGGTTGGCGAGCTCCTTCGCGGCGTAAACGACCTCCTCAAAGGTCACACCGGCGGCCTCGAGCGCCTCGGCCGCCAGGCTCCCGCTCTCATGGGACAGGCCCACGAGCAGATGCTCGGTATCGGTGTAGTCGAGGCTCAGCCTCTTGGCAATGAACTGCGCATATTGTATGACGTGCTTGGCGCGCTCCGTCAGCTTTGGTTCTTTTTGCATGGTATCCCCTCATTTCGCGCGTTCCGCGCGGGAGCCATCCGGCCCCGGGCCGTGGCTCTCAGTTCTTTTCTCCCAACCGCTCCCGGATATATTTTGCCCGGCAGCGGTCAATTTCCTTCTTCGATAAATTTTCGTTTTCCGCGAGATTCTTGAGGCAGGCCGTCTGGCATCCCGTCAGGATGGCATGACAGGTATGCGTATCCGTCTCGTGCAACAATTTCAGCTCAACGCCGAGGCGCAGTTTCGACAAAAGGCGCAACGCTTCCTGCTCGGAGATCGAGCGCGCGTAGCGGAGCGTGCCATAGGCCCGCCACACATCGTCCTCGAGACCGTCCTTTGCGTACATCGCGAGCGCCTTGCGCGCCTCGCGCTCATGCGCGAGGATCTCCTGCACGGTGCTCTTCATGTTCGCGAGCAGTTCCGCCTCAGAAAAGCCGAGCGTCAGCTGGTTGGAAATATAGTAGAGGTCGCCCGCATTCTCCTTGCCGTTCCCCCAGACCGGGCGCACGGCGAGGCCGAGCTGCGGCGACAGGTTCACGATGCCGGAGAGATTCTTCGTCGCGGTAAGCCCCGGCAGATGCAGCAGCACCATCGCGCGCAGGCCCGTCCCGAGATTTGTCGGACACGAGGTCAGATACCCCATCTTTTCATCGAACGCGACGTCGAGCTCGGCCTCAAACAGGTCGTCGATTTTCGACGCGAGCGCCGCCGGCGTCGCGAGATCAAAGCCCGGTGCCATGCACTGGATGCGCAGATGATCCTCCTCGTTGATGAGCAGGCTGATGCGCTCGTCCTCGCTGATGAACGCGACGCGGTGCTGCGGCGTCTGCGTAAACTTCGGGCTGATGAACGATTTTGCTGCGAGCACGCCGCGCTGTATCGGCGAGAGATGCTCCATATCGAGCCGGTAAAACTGCCGCCCGAGCGTCTGCCCGATGCCGGGCATCCGCTTTTCAACGCGCAGCTGCACCTCGGCGAGCTGGTTTTCACCCGCGCGGTTCGGGAACGGGATTTCCTTGCAGTTGCGGGCAAGGCGCACGCGGCTCGCGAGAACGACGTCGCTGTCGCGGCCGTCCCCTTCGAAATAGCCCGGCACGTCTTCCAGTAGAAATGCGTCGATCGTCTTCATGCGCGTCCGCTCCCTTCCGCCTGTCCCGCTGGCTTTTTCTGCTCCTCGCACGCGAGCTGCCCGCGCAGCGCGCGGATCTGATCGCGGTACGCCGCGGCCTGCTCATAGGCCTCGCGCGCGACGGCCTCCTGCTGCTTGCGCGCGAGCTGCGCGATCTGCTGTTTTAGCACGAGCGTACCGCCGCTCCGGCGCGGCACCTTGCCGCTATGCGTACTCGAGCCATGGATGCGCCGCAGGATCGGCTCGAGCTGTTCGCGGAACGTACTGTAGCAGACCGAACAGCCGATTTTCCCCGTCTGCAGAAAATCGCTGTAGCGCATGCCGCAGTTCGGGCAGACGAGCTCCGGCTGTCCTTTCGGCGCGGACACCGTCGGTGCATTGTCGCCGTGACTGAAAATCCCCTTCAGAAAGTCGTTGACCGACATATCCTTCGCGCCCGTGCGCGGCTGAAAGAAAAAGTCGCCGTACTTCGACGCGCAGTGCTCACAGAGATTTTTCTCGACGCGCCCGTCCGGGCCGATCTGCGTGATATGGATGACCGCCTCATTGCGGCCGCAATCGTCACATAACATAGCGTTTCCCTCTTTTCCTGCGTTCCAGGATGCTAAGATACTGCGCGGACTACGAGAAATTCTCGAGCGTGTGGATCAGCGATTTCAGCAGGTGCACACGCGCCTCGTCCGATACCTCTTCCGAGTCATAGGCCGCCGTCACGACCTGCATGAGCAGCGCGCCCTCGCGCGCCGTGATCATGTCCTGGTTCAGCAGGTAGTTGACCATCGAAGCGGTCGTCTTCAGCGACGTGTGCGCGTCAATCTTCGAGAGCATATCCTGGTAGACGAGATTCTTCATCGGCACCTGCACGATGCGGATGTAGCCGCCGAGGCCGCGGCGCGATTCCACCGAAAATCCTTTGGCCGGCGTGAAACGCGTGCTCAGCACATAGGAGATCTGCGACGGCGCGCACGAGATTTTGTCCGCGATATCCGTGCGCCGCAGCTCGACCGTGCCATCCTGATTCTCTGCGAGCTGGCGCAGGATGTACGCCTCGATGAGGTCTGCAATATTTCTCATGATACTCACCTTCATACGATAAAACAAGGGAACAGGAAGCGCGCACCCGCCCGCTAGTTCCTCCAGCCCAGCGCGCGCCGCCCGTTTCTTGACCATTTGACTATTCGTTACCTCTATTATATTTGTCTTTTTGCTTTTTTGCAAGCCCGAACGAGAAAAAAGGCCCTTCCCGGTACAAAAAAAGCCTCCCCCTGCGGGAAGGCTCTCCGTTTGACTTATTGCAGCGCCTGCTGCAGCGTCTCCATGTTCGCGCGCATGGCGTTGAGATAAGCGTCCGCTGCGTCTGGCGTGGCCTCGCCGGTCACGACCGGATCGAGCGTGTAGATCTTCGCACCGGTCTCGCGCGCGATGGTCTCGGCAGCCGATGGCGAATACTGCGGCTCGGTGAACAGGACCTTGACGGGCAGACCGCTTACCTGCGCGATGATCTTCTCGAGCTCGGCCGGCGTCGGCTCGGTGCCCGGCTCGCGTTCGACAACGCTGATGATGTTCAGCTTGAACTCCTTTGCAAAATACGGGAACGCCTCGTGGAACGTCACGATGTCCTTATGCGGCAGCGGATCAATCGCCGCGTGCATGTCGTCGCGGAGCTTCTCGAGCTTCAGGACGTAGTCGAGCGCGTTTTTCTTGTAGGCGTCCGCGTGTGCTGGATCAGCCTCCACGAGCTGCCTCGTGATGGCCTTGACCTGCGCGATGGCGTACGTCACGCTGAGCCAGACATGCGGATTGTCCTCGCCGCCGTCTTTTAGGAACTCGATATCCTCCGAATCCGACGCGTTGATGATCTTCATGTTCTTGTTCTGCGCCGCGGCCTTGTCGAGGAACGTCTCCATGCCGCCGCCGTTCACGACGAACGCATCCGCCGTCTCCAGGGTCTTCATGTCCTCGGTCGTGAGCTGGTAGTCGTGCAGGCAGCCCGTCTGTGGCTTCGTCATGTTCACGACCTCGACGCCGTCGACGCCTTTCGTGATATTGATGACGTCGAGGTACATCGGATAGAACGAGGTCACGATGCGGAACTTGCCATCGTGCGATCCCTTCGCATGCTGCGCGCTCTGCCCGCCGCAGCCCGTCAATGCGAGCAGAAGCAGCAGGATAAGACCTAAACTGAAAAGTTTTTTCAAATCATTTCTCCTGTGTATGGGGTAAATAGGTTACGAACGCATCGCAAGGTTGATCAGGAACGCGACCGTGACGACCCAGAGAATCCACGAAACCTCGCGGCCTTTGCCAGCGAGCGTCTTGAGGAACGTGTAGCTCACAAAACCGAACGCAAAGCCATTCGCGATAGAGCCGGTCATCGGCATCATGATGATGGTCAGGAACGCCGGCATGCCCTCCGTAAAATCGCGGAAGTTGATCTTGCCGACATCGGCCATCATCAGCGCGCCGACGAGCACGAGGGCCGGCGCGGTCGCAAAGCCCGGCACAAGGCCGATGATGGGCGCGAAAAACAGCGCGAGCAGGAAGAACACGGCGACCGTCACGGCCGTCAGGCCCGTCTTGCCGCCCGCCGCAACGCCAGCGGCGCTCTCGACATAGCTCGTGACCGTCGACGTGCCGTAAATCGAGGACAGGATCGTGCCGACGGCGTCCGTCGTCAGCGCGCGGTCGAGGTTCTCGATCGTGCCGTCCTTGCGCACGAGGTTCGCACGCGCGGTCAGGCCGATCAGCGTGCCCATGTTATCGAACAGCTCGACGATCGTGAACGTGAAAATGATCGAGAAAATCCCGTAGTTCCAGGCCCCCGCGAGGTCGAGCTGTCCGAACGTGCCGGCCATGCTCGGGAACGACAGGGAGACGATATCATCGAAGCCGTGCGGTACCGGCGAAAGGCCTGCGCACATCGAGACGATCGTCGTGACGACGATGCCGATCAGGATGGCGCCCTGCACGTTGCGCGCCATCAAAATGGCCGTAAACAGCAGGTCGATGCAGGCGAGCAGCGTGGTCGGCTTCGTGACCGAGCCGAGCGCGATGAACGTCGCCTTGTCCGGCACGATGAGCCCCGTGCCCTTCAGACCGATGAACGCGATGAACATGCCGATGCCGACGCCGATCGCGATTTTCAGCGGGTGCGGCACGGCGTTGATGATGGCCTGCCGGATGCCGCCGATCGTCAGGATCAGGAAGAACACACCGGAGAAGAACACCGCGCCGAGCGCGACCTGCCAAGGCAAGCCGAGCGTCCCGCAGACGTAGTACGCGAAGAACGCATTGAGCCCCATGCCGGGCGCCAGCGCGACCGGAT
The DNA here is from genome assembly GCA_022773425.1 of Selenomonadaceae bacterium. Classification (GTDB taxonomy): domain Bacteria; phylum Bacillota; class Negativicutes; order Selenomonadales; family Selenomonadaceae; genus UBA2897. The sequence goes on along the minus strand of JALFBM010000008.1, from coordinate 2,678 downwards.
AGTTCGCGACGACGCCCATCGCCAGCGACGTCAGCGCCGCGATCCAGATGGTCGCGGCGATGGCCGCCTCCTTCGGGATGCCCGCCTCACTCAAGATATTCGGGTTGACAAACAGGATATACGCGAGCGCGATGAACGTCGTCATCCCCGCGACGAGTTCCGTGCGCACAGTCGTATGCTTTTCCTGCAGGTGAAAAACCCGTTCCAGCATTGCTGTCAAGAAAAACCCTCCCTCTCTTTGCTTCAAAAGAAACAAGTTTATCCTACCACGCGGTCCGCGCTCCTGTCAATGCAGCTCTGCTGCCCCTTCACTGAGCCTCTGCCACCGGCTCCTTCTCAACCACCGCGTGCATTTTGAGCACGGCGGCGATGAGGAAGTTCAGGACGAACAGCGCGGCAAAAAGCAGCAGGATGGCCGTATAGCCCTGCGTGCGCTCGCGCAGCAGCGAGATGAGCGTCGGCCCGACGACGCCCGCGACGCCCCATGCCGTCAAAATGCGGCCGTGGATGGCGGAGAGCTCGCGCGTGCCGAAAAGATCCGAGAGGTAGGCCGGCATGCACGAGAAGCCGCCGCCGTAGCAGCTGATGATCAAAAAGACGAGTGCCTGGAACGCCAAGGCGTCCCGCGTATCCGCGAGCAGCGCAAACGCACCGGTCTCGAGTGCAAAAAACAGCAGATACGTCACGCCGCGGCCGAGATAGTCCGAGAGCGTCGACCAGGCGATGCGCCCGCCGCCGTTTAACAGGCCGATGATGCCGACCATGGAGGCTGCGCGCGCCGCATCCATACCGACGACCTCCTGCGCCATCGGCGAAGCGACCGCAAGCAGCCCGATCCCGCAGGTGATGTTGATGAAAAAAATCCACCAGAGCGCACCGAACTGCCAGGTGTGCATGGCCTCGGCTGCCGTCATGCCGTGCGCAAGGTGCGTGACCGCGCTGCCCTCCCGTTCTGTCTGCGTCTCCGGTGCTTTTAAATAGAGCGACGACGCGCCGATCATGACCATGTAGACCGTGCCGAGAATCAGGAAGTTCCCGACCAGCCCGAAGCGCACGGTCAGCGCCTGCATGACGGGCCCTGCGAGCAGTGCCGCAAAGCCGAAGCCCATGATCGCGAGCCCTGTCGCAAAGCCGCGATGGTCGGGAAAATACTTCACCAGCGTCGAGACCGGCGTGATGTAGCCGACGCCGAGTCCGATGCCGCCGATGCAGCCGTAGAACAGATACAACAGCGGCAGACTGCCGAGATGCAGGGCAAGCGCCGTCCCGAACATGCCGGCGCCGAAGAAACACATCGAGACGAGACCGCTGCGGCGCGGGCCGTATTTCTCGACGTATTTGCCGAGAAAGCCGGCCGAGAAGCCGAGGAACAAGATGGCGAGCGAGAACGCCCAGGTCGTCTGGGAAAGCGAGAAGCCGAGCTGCTCCATGATAGGGCGCGTCAAGACGCTCCAGGCGTAGACGCTGCCGATCGAAAGATGGATTCCGACCGCCGACAGGGCGATGAGCCAACGATTCCGCATGAAAATCATCCTTTCTGCTTTTTGCAAAGCATACGAAAGAGAGGTCCGCCCAAACAAAAAAACCGCCTGGGCAAACACTCTCTGCCCAGACGGTCGGCCGTTACAGCGCCTTGGTACATGTGGTAATCTCCACGAATCCGTCAGCCCCAAGACACCTATTTGATTTTATTTTATTATACCAAATCGGATGTTCTGCGTCAATACGGGAATTCCGCTCGAACGTGCAGAGGAAGATGCATTCCTTCCATGAACGTCACGCCTCTCGAACGCAAGGATCCGCCGAAGGAAACGGCGCTGGCAAGAAAATGCACGGTGCAACATCGGTAGGAAAAATCCGCGCCTTGCGCCGCCCCCTCCCGCTGCGCTACAATGGACACAGAACACAAAAAGAGAAAGGAACGAAAAGCGATGGATCGACAAAAAAGCGCAGCGGCGGCATTCGCCGCAAAATGGCAGGGGAAAGGCGACGAGAAGCAGGACAGCCAGCGGTTCTGGATCGAGCTTTTGCAAAAAGTATACGGCGTTGCGGATCCCGCGAGCTTCGTGCGCTTTGAAACGCGCGTACAACTCAGCCACACGAGCTTTATCGATGTCATGATCCCCGCGACGCACACGATGATCGAGCAGAAGGGGCGCGGCGTGGATCTGGAAAAGCCCATCCGGCAGAGCGACGGCACCCTCCTCAAGCCAGCCGAGCAGGCAAAGCGCTACGCGGCGGCACTCCCGTACTCCGAGCGCCCGCGCTGGATCGTCACCTGCAACTTCCGCCAGTTCCAGGTATTCGATATGGAGCATCCCAACGACGCGCCGCAGCTCATCGAGCTCGCTGACCTCGCGGACGAGGCCTACCGCCTCCAGTTCATGGTCGACGTGAAGGACAGCCACATCACGAAGGAAATGGAGATCAGCAAGAGCGCGGGCGAGCTCGTCGGCCGCCTCTACACCGCGCTCCAGCCCCTCTACCTCGGCGCGCCGCAGCTCAGCGAAGCCCAGGCGACCGAGTACCTCAACAAGCTCTGCGTGCGCCTCGTCTTCTGCCTCTACGCCGAGGACGCCGGCATCTTCGGTCGGCGCAACATGTTCCACGACTACCTCGACGACTACCGCCCGCAGCACTTCGCCAAGGCCCTCAGCGACCTCTTCCAGGTGCTCGAC
>JALFBM010000066.1 GCA_022773425.1 Selenomonadaceae bacterium | reverse complement strand
GCGATCAACCGGCGTTATGTCTCCTCTTTGAGCCGCGGGCAGTGGCGTAGGCCGCGCGTGCTCAGGCTTTTGCTGAATCTTTTGCTCGCCGCGGCCTGTCTGGTGACGGTCATCAGCGGCTGTCTGATCTCGAGCGAGCTGTTTGCCGATATTGTACCATTTTCGCTGCGCGGCAACCCTTCGCTCTATCAACTGCACAGCACGGCGGCTCGTTACTTCCTCGTGCTGGCGGGACTCCATCTCGGTCTGCACTTGAAGGCCTGGTGGCAGAAATGGCTGCACGCAGCAGGCATCACCGCGCGGCCATTGCCTGCAAGGATGCTCCTATTGGGGCTCGGTATGCTGCTAGGGGCAGCCGGTGTCTATGCAGCCCATCAAGATCGGCTCGTCGAGCACCTGCAGGGCGCACATATCTTCATGACGCCGGCACTTTCATATAATGGTGCGGGCTATGCGCTGACGCAGGCTGGCATTTTCCTGTTGTTTGCCGAGATTGGCTGGCTTTTATCGCTTTGGAAAGGAGTGCGATCGAAATGAATCGCAGAGAGTTTTTGAGAATCAGTGGCTTGAGTATGATGACGCTGGTGCTCGGAGGATGCGGCCTGTCTTCGCTGACGGGGGAGTCCTCGGGCGGACAGGCTGGCAGCAGTGCGGCCACCGGCACGGCAGCGTCTTCCTCATCGGGTACGGCAGCGGCTGCAGGCCGCAAGACGCTCGTCGTCTACTATTCAGCCACGGGCCGCACGGAGCGTGTGGCCAAGGTCATTGCGAAGGAGCGGCAGGCTGACATCATGAAGCTCGTCCCCTCGCCGGACTACACAGAGGCAGACCTCGACTACAATGACACGAGCAGCCGCGTGAGCCGCGAGCACGACGACGCTTCGCTGCGCGAGAAGATCCAGCTCCAGAAGGCGGTGCCCGACAACTGGGATGCATATGATACGGTTTTCATCGGCTATCCGATCTGGTGGGGCATAGCGGCCTGGCCGGTCGATGCTTTTGTCAAGGCCAACGACTTCACGGGCAAGACTGTCGTGACGTTTGCAACGGCAGCGAGCTCACCACTCGGCAACAGCGGCCAGCTCCTCAATGAAATGGCCGGGGACAGAGGCAGCTGGCAGGATGGCACGTGCTTTACGGGCCGTCTCGACGATGGAAAGGTTGCCGCGTGGGTAACCTCTCTGCGGGAATGAGCAGCCGGTCCCTCTGTCTTAAACCAGGCCGCGCGCCTTGCCCCAGTCATGAATCCTTTGGTAGAGCGGCGTCGGCACGTGGTACTTTTTCCCAAGCACGACGATGCGTGAGACGAGGCCAGAGAACTCGGACGGCCCGCCGCCTGCGACGTCGCGCTGCATGGAGGTCGTGAGGCCTGGCGCGAATCCATCCATGAGCTTCAGGTCGGCAGCGACGAGATCGCGGTCAAAGGTGACGCCCATGGCATGGCCGAGCGCCTCGACCTCGCGGATCAGGCCAACGAAGGTTTCGCGCACTTCGCCGTCCTTTTGGAACGCATCGCTTGTCACACCATAATACAGGCCGGCGGCTCCCATCGGCGAGACAAAGGAGAATTTCGTCAGGGCATCGCGCTGGATGTCCTCGGTGAAATGGGCGTGAATGTCCGCCGCGCGCAGGATTTTCTCGAGCTTTGCGGCTTTGGGCGCGAGCCGGTCGTCCTGCTCCGGACGGAAGCCGTAGAACACGCGCAGGATTTCCTGTGGCTGTTCGATGACGCCGGGGGCGCTGCGCTTGGCAAAGACGTAGATGCAGCCATCGAGCACGGTCTTGCCGGGAAGCTTTTCCTGCATGACGGCGCCCGTCCCGAACACGTTGAGAATCGGGATGACGAGCGTATCCGGCCCCGCGACGCGCTGCGCGAGCGCAATGGCGGCGTCTATGCCGTAGTATTTGACACAGACAAAGAGCACGTCCGGGGTCTCTGCATAGTCCTCGGCGTGCATGGCCTTGCACGGCTCGACATGGATATCGCCGCGGTGCTTCGTATGGATCGTCAGGCCGTTTTCCTGCATGGCCGTCAGATGCTCGCCGCGCGCGAGAAACGCCACGTCATTGCCTGCGTTTGCGAGATAGCCGCCAATTACGCCGCCCGTACCGCCAATACCAAAAATTGCTAGTTTCATCCTCGGTCACCTCGAAAAGAAATTTGTTTGTTTTGTTTTTATCGGTTCGCCTTTATTGTATCAGATGCAGGAATTTTTGCAATGGCGGTAGAAAAGACCAATGCAGGCAAAATCGACAGGGAACATGGTAACCAATAAGGAGATATGCCTATGAAGAAGATTTCCAGGCGTCAGTTCTTGACGCTTTGCGCCGGAGCGGCTTTGCTTGGCGGCGGAGGCTGGGCTTTTTCGCGCGGGCGGATTCTGCCCGGTCTGCGCGAAAAAGCGGAAGCGGTTCTTGGCGGCGAGAAGGTGCAGGCGCTGCGGCAGGTTGTGGCTAGGGACAATGCCGCGTCGCGGACGATGATGTGGCAGTCGCCGGTCCGGCTTTCGTCGCCGGCCGTGCAGCTTTCTGGCGGAAAAGCCGATGGCAAGACTTTTCCGGCAAAGGAAGAGCTCTTTACCGATGACGGCGTATCCGCGTATCTGTACACGGCACAGGTCACGGGACTGGCCGGCGGCACGACGCAGAAATACCGCGTGTCGGCAGACGGTGCGTCCGGCGGATGGCATACGCTCACGACCGATGATGGCGGCGCTTTCCGGGCGCTGATTTTCCCGGATTCGCAGTCCAACGATTATACCGATTGGAAGCAGCTCGCGCAGAACGCGGCAGAACGCAATCCGGATGCCTCGTTTTTCGTGAACATGGGCGATCTCGTGGACAACGGAGAGGATCACGGCCAGTGGCGGGACTGGTTCGACGCCGTAAACGGCATCCTGGACAGGATCCCCGTCGCGCCGCTCATGGGCAATCACGAAACCTACAATCAGCAGTGGAAGGTCCGGGAGCCCGTCGCATACCTGCGCTATTTCGCGGTGCCGGAGAACGGCAATGCCGAGGACGATCGCCGCTATTATTCGTTTGATTACGGTCCCGTGCACTTTACTGTGCTCGACACGCAACAGGAAGAGGAGAAGGAGGCGCATCCAGAGCTGCTCTCACGCCAGCAGGCATGGTTTCGCGAGGATGTGCGCAGCACCGACAAGCCGTGGAAGGTCGTGCTCATGCACAAGGATCCGCTGCAATACCGCATCCATAACCGCCCGGAACGTGCGGAGGGATTTTCCGATGAAGGGAAGGCCTGGATGCCGCTCTTTGATGCGGCGGGGGTGGACCTTGTGCTTTCGGCGCATCTGCATACCTACCGCAACCGCGGGCATATCCAGAATTTTCAGCGCAGTGAGAACGGGCCGCTCTACCTCTTGACCGGCGTAGCGGGAAATGTCCGCTATCCCGGCCTTTGGGTGGACCATGCCCTCGATACTTATGTCGCACCGCAGCCGGAAACGGATAACTACCTTACGCTTGATGCGGATCCACACGCGCTGACCGTTCGTTGCTTTTTGCCGGACGGCAGGCAGATCGACGAGGCATCTATTCAAAAATAAAGCCGTTCCAAACAGGAAGATGGATCCGGAGCTGCTGGACGAACAAAACTTGGTTCGTTCAGCAGCTTCTTTTTTTTGCCTATGAAGAAGGACTTTTGTGCACGATGTAGAATTAACAGGGAGAAATGTGGATTCCAAGTGGAAAGAGGTGCGTGCCATGGAGGTTTTTCACATGGTCGAGCGGGCCATACGGTGCGGGGCTTCGGATCTGCACCTGTGCGCCGGCCAGCGCGCGGGGATGCGCGTGGACGGCAGGCTGGCCCTCCAGGACGAGATACCCGAAGAAAGGGAAATGCGGCGGTTTGCAGAAGCCGTGCTTTCCGAAGGGCAGAGGGACATCCTGAAAAGGCGAAAGCAGCTGGATTTTTCCTGGGGGTATCAAAAGAGGCGGTTCCGCGGCAACGCGTATCGACAGCAGGGGCGGCTCGCCTTTGCCCTGCGCCTGCTGCCGGCAAGGATCCCGACGCTCACGGAAATCGGTGCGCCGCGGGCTCTGACGGATTTTCTCGATGCGGGCCATGGGCTGCTGCTCGTGACGGGGCGCACGGGTTCGGGGAAAACGACCACGCTCGCCGCGTTTCTTGACGCGGTGAATCACCGCGCGGCGCGCCATATCCTGACCTTGGAGGATCCGGTGGAATATGTGCTGCAGCCGGATCAATGCTTCATCAGTCAGCGGGAGCTCGGGCAGGATTTTTCGTCCTTTGCCGAAGGGCTGCGCGCCGGGCTTCGCGAGATGCCGGATGTGATCCTCGTCGGGGAGATCCGGGATGCGGAAACCATGCGGACGGCGATGGCGGCCGCGGCTTCCGGCGCGCTGGTGCTCGGGACCCTGCATACCAGGGACGCCGCTTCAGCGCCCCTGCGGATCGAGGGGATGTTCCCGCTCGGGGAACGCGATGCCGTTCGCGCGGAGCTCTCCGAGGTACTCAGCGGTGTCTTTGCGCAGTGGCTGCTGCCCGCGCGGACGGGAGGCAGGGTATGTCTTTTTGAGGTGCTGCTCGTGGATCCCGCGGTGCGGAGCCTGATCCGACAGGGGAAATACGCGCAGATTCCGTCCGCGATGCTGCGTTCGCCGGTCATGCGGACGCGCGAACGGGCCGCGCAGGAGCTTGCCCGTCAGGGGAAAATCCGTCCGGTTACTTTGGCGGCATTTTTGGATGGCCAGACCGGCCAGATGTCGTGAGCGTGCGGGAGGGTATGTAGAATGGAATTTCGCTATACGGTGCGCAGTCGGAGCGGTGAGGCGAAGCAGGGGAGGCTGGAAGCCGATTCCAGGGAGGCGGCGGCGCGCAGACTGCGCGATCGGGGCCTCTTTGTCTGTACCTTGCGTCCGGTGCGCGGAGAAGTGCCCCTGCAAAAGCAGCTCCAGTCTTTCCGTCGGCAAGCGGCACTTTTTACGAGAAGGGGGAATCTGGCTTGGACGGCGCTTTTTGCCGAGCAGATGGCCGTCCTGCTATCTGGCGGTATGTCCGTGCATGAGGCGCTGCGGATTGTCGGGGCGGCGGGGGAAAAGGAGACCTGCGTCCGGCGCCTGTGCGCATCCGTTGAGGGAGGAGCAAGCCTTGCCGAGGCAATGCGCGCCTTCCCGCAGCTTTTTCCCAGGGAATGCGTGGCGCTCGTGCGCGCGGGGGAAAGCAGCGGCTCGCTCGACACGATCTTTTCGCGGCTCGCCAGGCAGCTTTCCGCACGGCACAAGTCGCGGGAGGCGCTGAAATCCGTGATGCTGTATCCCGTCGTACTGCTTGTCTGCTGCGCGCTGATGCTGCTTTTTTTGTGCTTTTTCGTCTTGCCTTCCTTTGAGAGCCTGTTGCTTTCCCTGCACACCGAGCTCCCGCTGCCGACCAGGCTGCTGCTTTGGTGTTCGAGGACGCTTGGTGCGCATGGCCTATCCTTTTTCTGCCTGCTCGTTGGCCTGCTGTCTGCGGGAGCCTTGCTCCTTCAGAAGGAAGCGGTGCGGTTGCAGGCAGACCGCTTTCTGCTCGCGCTTCCCGTATTCGGTCCTTTTCAACGCTATGCGGCATGGGCGGAGTTAAACGGGGCGTTCGGCATGCTGCTCGAGAGCGGGATACGTCTGGACCGGGCGCTCGGGCAGCTGGCGGATATCCCGGACAATCATTGGATCCAGAAGAAATTGCGCGAGGCGGAAGCGCTCGCCGCAGGCGGTCTGGACTGGCAGCCGCCGCTCCTCGCGGTGACGCCGCAGGTTGTGCTCGCGCTCATGCGGGCCGGTGAGAAGGTCGGCGCCCTGCCGGAAATGCTCCGGGAGGCGGCGGAGCTCTGCTTTGTGACCGCGCGAAATCAGGCGAAGCGCATCGAGGCGCTCGCACAGCCTGCCGCGATCCTCGTGGTCGGTTCCTTGGTTCTGCTGATCGTGCTGTCGGTTGCTCTGCCGATGCTCGATGCAATGACGGCAATATCTTGGGAATAAAATAGGCTAATCTGTCTTTCATGGATAGACGTTATAACAAAATAAAATTACAAATTTCCTTTCAGAGTAGAAGGAAAATACAGAGATACGTAGAAGAAATACAATAAATCCGATATAGGCGGAGGATTGTATTTCTTTTTTCTTGCTTTTCTTGTATAGGAGGTTATCGTATGCACACGCTGGATCAAAAAGGGTTCTCTCTGCTTGAATTGCTGATCGTCTGCTGCATCGTGGCGCTGCTCGCGGGTATGGCGGTGCCGAAGGTTTCGCAGATCATGGCGAGCTCGCGTTCCGCGCGCATCGCGGCAGATCTCACGACGCTGGACGCTGCCATCGTCATGTATCAGACCGATAACGGGCAGAATCCGGAAAAGGTAAGCGACCTTTCCGGTTATCTTTCGGACGCTGCGAACGTGAAGCCGCCGAAAGGCGAATGTATGCTGCGGGATCATTCTATCCTGGACGTCAAGACGGAGGCGTACCAAATCGCGGCCGTCAAGAATGGCTCCGGCGATGCCACCAGCGAAATCCGCGCGCAATGCGAAGGGCACGCGGCCGGAGATTTCAGCCGATGAGCGCGGCGCTGCGGGAGCTCGCGCTTGGCGCGCCTCTTGCGCTGCTCGGCATCTGGCTGAGCGCCATGGATATCCGGCAGGGCATCCTGCCGAACCGTCTCGTCCTGGCGCTGGGATGCAGCGCCGTCTTACTCGCTCCGCTTCGCGGCATGGGGCTTTGGGATGCCGGGTGTGGTTTTCTCGTTGGCGGCGGCCTGCTTTGGCTTTTGCGTGCAGTCAGCGGCGGCATGGGCGGCGGTGATGTGAAGCTCGGCGCGGCGCTCGGCCTTTGGCTCGGCGGGGAGGGGACGCTGCTGATGCTGTTTTTGGCGTTCCTCTTTGGCGGCATCGCTGCGGCTGGGATCCTGCTCCTGCATCGGGGCGGGTGGAAGAGTTCGCTGGCGTTCGGGCCGTTTCTCTTTGTGAGCGCGTGGCTCGTATATCTGGATGCGCCGACGATGGAGGCGTGGTTTCTTTGGGGAGGAGGATGAGCGCTATGAAGCCATTTCGGCGGGATACGCGGGGCGGGGCGTTTCTGGAAGTCCTGCTCGTCGTATTGCTGGTCTCGGGCCTTTTTTCGGTGTCGGCACCTTTTCTGCAGCACGCCTGGCGGGAAATGGTGCTGGAGCGGGAAGCGGAAATCCTCCTCGCAAATATCCGGTACCTGAGAGCCGTTTCCCGCGATACAGACCGCCGCTCGTTCCCCGGTATCGACGAAGGGGGAAAGGTGCCGAGCAAGCCGTATCTGCACCTGCGGGACAGTTATTACCGGCTGGAATATGGCAGCCCTGTGCTGCCTGACGCGGCAGAAAGGACTGTCCTTACCCACCGATGCGCGAGAGGCGTTTCCGTATCCTGTGTGAGCCGCGCGAGCAACAAGATAGGGTTCATGGCCAACGGTTCGGCGGCACCGGCGACCCTTCGCCTGTCCTATGCCGACGGGCAGAGAGAGGCGCGTTATGTCGTGATCACCATCGATGGCCGATGCCGTGTGAGAGGAGAGAAAAGCGATGGTTCCTAGATGGGAGGAACGCGGCTTTTTGCTGCTGGAGACCGTGCTTGCGGGGATATCCCTGATGCTGCTGATCCTGGCCCTCCAATTTTACCCGCAGGCCGTACGCTATGATGTCGCGGAAAGCTGCCGCGCAAGGGCTGTTTTTCTCGCGCGTGGACAGATGGAAGCTCTGCGTGCGCGCGGTGCTGAGGGGGAAATCGGACCGGGAGAGGTCCCCTGGCTCGGCCGGGAAGAGGATCTGCAGGAGGCAGCCGGTGAAGCGGGGCCGGAGGGCTTCTGCCGGTTTGCGCTGCTGACGGAGATCGGGCCGCAAGATCCGGAGGAGGCGTTCTATCCCGTAAAGATCACGGTGCGCTGGGATGGAGGCGCAGCAGAGGGTGAAATGAGCTTTTGGGGGCGCGTAGAGCATGCAAAAAAGGTGGAGCAAAGGACATGAAAGCGGATTTGTCCTGCTTGAGACGCTGCTCGCGATACCTCTGGCGGCCATGCTCCTTACTGCCTTTCTTACCGCGGGGCTCTGGGGACTCCGTTCGTATGTGCGGATTTTATCCGATATCGAGCTGCATGAGGAACTAAGCACCGCCATGCAGCGCGTCGTGGAGGATATGGAGACGGCGCAGAGCGTCAAAATTTATTCGTCCAAGGGGAACAGCCTGCTCACGCTGAGGTCGTGGACGGAAAACGGAAGGCCGGGAGAAATCCTGGAGTATGGGCGGCGGTATGACTATCCTACGGGTACGGTAAAGCTCGTGCGGGACCGCGCATCGAATCCGCTGACGGGCGATCACGTATTCGCGAGGATTACCGTCGATCGGTTCTTTTGCGAGGAACTCCGCCCGCGTTGCTATCGCGTGGTGCTGATTGGGCGCAGCATGGTCAGTCAGCACCGGTATCGTCTGACGACGATGATCACTCAGGAGGGACGAGAATGAAACCAAACAAAGGGCTCGCGGAGGAGTCAGGATTCTTGAGTGTGTTTGCCTGCTTCCTGGCGGCTGTCATCCTGCTCTTGGGGAGCGCCCTAATTTGTGTGGCTGCCAGGGAGGGAAATACCAATCTGGCATATCAGCAGGAAACGCAGCTGCAGATCTTCGTGCAGGATACGCTGCTGCGGATCGGACACCAGATGTCTTCTGACTCCGATATCCCCATAAAGCTGGAGGAGCATGCCGCTTTATCCGGGGAGGAAAGTCTGCTGCTGCACGAGGAGAACCGCGAGGAAAGCGGCCGGACGGTGCGGATCCGCGTCTACGGGAAAGAAAAGGATGGCTATATCGTCCTGACGGGAACCGCGGATTCGCTGCTTCCGATGATGCGCGCGCAAACCCGTCAGCGGCGGCTCGCGAAAACGCTTTGGGAGAACAAGGAGGGGCACTATGTCTATTGTGGAAGGCTGCCTTAGACGGCTGCGGAAGATGCCGGCCTTTTTTCACGCATGCAGAGCAAGCGTCGGCGTTGCGTGGGAGGAGGGGGCTCTCTGTTTTCGCACGCCAAAAGGGGAAGATCGGGTCAGCTGGCAGCCTGCGCAGCAGCTGGCGGAGGATCCAATCCCGTTCTTTTCGGAGCTCGCTGAGCATGTGGCGCGGTATCTCGAAAAGCGGGGCAGCGGCAGCGAGGATCTGTATCTGCTCATCCCCGAAACGCTTGCACATAGCTATGAGGTGCGGCTGCCCGCGATGCCGACGGAGGAATTGCGGGAGGCCTGCTACTGGGAGCTCGCGCATTGCCTGGCCGAGGAAGGCGAGGTGATGGAGGACTATGAAACGGGCAGCCTCTGGCGCGCCGATGACGCATCCGCGGACCAGGAAGGAGCCCCTCAGCCCGCTGCGGCCGAGGGAGGGGGAGTGCCAAAGGAAAGGCTCTGCTGGCTCGCCGCCCTTCCCCGCTCGCTGACCGAGGCCTGCCGGCGCGCCTTTTTGCAGGCGGATCTTCCCGCCCCTTATTTGGTGCTGGAAAAGCCGGAGGGGGCCTCTTATTTAGACGGCCTGTTTATCGGCAGGCGGCCGGAAAAAGAGCGGTGGAATGGCCGCCGGATCGGGGCAGCCGTTACGCTGATCACGCTGCTTGTGCTGACGTTTCTGACGGGCTTTGACCTATACCGCACCGTGGCGCTTTCGACGCGCGCGTCGATGGAGGAGCAAAAGCTTGCGTCGTATCGACAGGAGTCCAGGGAGATGGAGATCCGCGAGCGCATCCGGACGCAGATCCAGGTGAAGCAGCAGAAGATCGCGAAGCTTTCCGAGGGGACGCTACCGTGGTACAGCGTGCTCGTCCATTTCGGTGCGATCCTTCCGGACGGCGTCGCACTCGACAGCCTGTGCCTCAGCAAGAGGCAGGGGCTCATCGTGGAGGGCCAGGCCGCGAGCTACGACGCGCTCGCCGCCTTTCTGCAGGGACTGGAACGGGATGATGCTTTTTTTCGGCAGAAACCCGTCCTCGAGCAGTCAGCCCTAGCCGGACAGGAAGGCGGCTTTACCGTGCACTTTCGTTTATCGATGGGAGGGGAGGAGACGCGCGATGCAAAGGATTAGCGAAAGGATCTTTGGCCGCAGCGGCGGGGGAAGGCGGATATGGCTCGTCTTTGCTCTGCTGAATGTCCTGCTCGCGCTGCTTTGGTTCTTTTTCGTCCATCGCCCGCTGACGGGTATGCAGGCGGAAGCCATCGCCAAAAGGCAGAGCCGGCAGGAAAAGATCGTGCGGATCGAAAACTACAAAAACGCGCATCTGGATGTGAAGGCCTATGACACGCAGCTACGCGATAAGCAGAAAGCCGTGGACACGGCCCTGCCGGATCATCTGTCCTACGCGGAATACCTGACGGAGATCCAGCGGGCTGCCCTGTCACATGGCATCCGTCTGACGAAGGTCCTGCCGGGAAAGAAGGAGCAGGCGGACGGCCTTTGGAAAATGCCGCTGGAGATCGAGGGGCAGACGGATTATTTTTCGCTGCTCGATTTCCTGCGCGACATCGAAGAGCAGGGCCGGTTCCTTTCCTTTGACCAGACGAGGGTGCAGGCAAAGGACGGCGCGCTGCTCGTATCGATGCGGGTGTTCCTCTACGCCATGCCAGAGACGGGGGATGGACAGGATGCGAGGACAGAAAATGATGAATGAACATTTCGAGAGGACTTGATTTATCAGTTGGGATAGCATAAACTATAGTTTATACCAAAAGTAGTAAACGATGGAGTGAAAGCTATGACCATGCTGCGTTTTATGACGGCGGGGGAGTCGCACGGCCCGTGCCTCACCGCCATTCTGGAAGGGCTGCCGGCCGGACTGAAGCTGGACGAGGCGGCGATAAACCGCGACCTCGCGCGGCGGCAGGAAGGGTATGGCCGCGGCGGCCGCATGAAGATTGAGAAAGACAAGGTGCAGGTCGTCTCGGGCGTGCGCTTCGGCGAGACGCTCGGCGGGCCGATTACCCTGCAGGTCGTCAACCGGGATTTTGCAAACTGGGGTGCCCGCATGGCGGCATTCGGGGAACCGGCGGGAGAGAAGGTCACGGCGTCACGGCCCGGCCACGCGGATCTGACCGGCGTGTGGAAATATGACCGCAGGGATGTCCGCGATATCCTCGAGCGTTCGAGTGCGCGGGAGACCACCATGCGCGTCGCGGTCGGTGCGGTATGCAAGGCGTTCCTGCACGCGCTCGGCGTTGAGGTGGTCTCCGAGGTCACGGAGATCGGCGGCGTCCAGGTCGATGCCGCAAAGATTGACCGCGCGAAAATCGGACAGGATATCGGCTCAGAGCTCAACTGCTATGACCCGGACGCGGAGCAGCGCATGAAGGCGCGCATCGACGAGGCGAAGGCAGCCGGGGATACGCTTGGCGGCACGTTCGAAGTCCTGGCGCGCGGCCTGCCGCCCGGGCTCGGCAGTCATATCCAGTGGGATCGGCGCCTTGACGCGCGGCTTGCCGGCGCCATGATGTCGATTCAGGCCATCAAAGGCGTCGAAATCGGCGCAGGCTTTGCGGTCGCCCATCTTCCGGGCAGCCAGATCCACGATGAGGTCTTTGTCGGGGAGAACGGGTTGCCGCAGCGCCGGACGAACCGGGCGGGCGGCCTCGAGGGCGGTATGTCGAACGGCGAGGAGATCGTCGTTCGCGCCGCGATGAAGCCGATCCCGACGCTGATGCAGCCCCTGCACTCCGTAGATATTGCCACGCATGAGCCCGTGCTCGCCTGCAAGGAACGCAGCGATACCTGTGCGGTCTCGGCGGCGTCGGTTGTCGGCGAGGCGATGACCGCTTTTGTGCTCGCGCAGGCATTCTGCGAGAAGTTCGGCGCCGACGCGATGGCGGATCTGCGCGAGGCCGTGCGGGCTTACCGCGCGCGGATCGCGCGCGAGTGGAAGGAGGGGCCGCATGCGTAATGTCGTTCTGATCGGTTTCATGGGGACGGGAAAGACGAGCGTCGGCAAAATGCTCGCGACGCGGCTCGGCTTTTCCTTCGTCGATCTGGATCAATATATCGAAGAGAAGGAGGGACGCTCCATCCCATCGATTTTCCGCGAGCAGGGCGAGGCGGCGTTCCGCGCGATGGAGCACGAGGCCGTGCTCGAGAACGCCGAGCGGCGCAATACGGTCATTGCGACCGGCGGCGGCACGGTCAAGGACGCCTCGAATATGGACGCGCTCCATAGGAGCGGCGCGATTGTCTGCCTGAAAGCCGATGTCGATACGATCCTCGCGCGTACGGCGCGCGAGGGGGAGCGTCCCGTGCTGGACAAAGAGGATCAGGGAGACCGTCGGCAGGCCGTGGAGAACCTGCTCGAGGCGCGCAAGGATCTCTATACCGTGGCCGATTTTTCCGTGAATACCGCGGAAATGTCTCCCCTGCAGGTAGTCGATACCATCGTGCAGCAGTTGAAACGTCGAGGTGCTTTACATGGATGAAGCGATGCGAAAGGTCCCCGTGGAACTCGGGCCGGAAAGTTATACCATTTATATTGGAAAGGATCTGAACGAATCGATCCTCTCCGTTTTGCGCGCGAAGTCGTATTCGAAAAAGGCTCTGCTCGTGACGGACAGCCATGTCGGACCGCTTTACGGCGCAAGCGTTCGTTCGGTCCTGCGGCAAGCCGGGCTCGAGGTCAGCCTTTATGAAGTCCCGGCCGGCGAGCATACGAAAAATCTCGCGGAGGCCGAAAAGCTCTACACGCGCTGCATCGAGCTCGGGCTCGACCGGAAATCGCCGATCTTCGCGCTCGGCGGCGGCGTGGTCGGCGATCTCACCGGCTTTGTCGCAGCAACCTATATGCGCGGCGTGCCATTTGTGCAGCTGCCGACGAGCCTGCTCGCCATGGTCGATTCCAGCGTCGGCGGCAAGGTCGCGGTCAACCATGCGCTCGGCAAGAACCTGATCGGGTCCTTCTACCAGCCGGATGCGGTGTTCATGGACCTCTCGATGCTCGATAGCCTGCCGAAACGGGAGATTTATACCGGACTCGGGGAAATCGTCAAGTACGGGATGATTTACGATGCGGCGTTCTTTGACTTTCTTGTGCAGCATGCGGAGGAGGTGCTGCGCCTCGCATGCGAGCCGACGCGGCACATGATCGCGCGGTCGTGTGAGATCAAGGCGGCCGTTGTCAGCCAGGATGAAAAAGAGGCGGGGCTCCGCCGCATCCTGAACTTCGGTCATACGATGGGGCACGCGATCGAGAAGGAGACGGGCTATATCCGCTACAATCACGGCGAGGCCGTCGCCATCGGCATGGCGGGCGCCGCGGATATCAGCGTGCAGATGGGCCTGCTGCAGGAGGCGGACGCCCAACGCATCGAGCGGCTCATCGAGGCGATGCACCTGCCGCTCCATGCGGAGGGATGCACGGTCGATGCGATGTACGCGGATATCTTCCATGATAAGAAGACCATCGGCGGCAAGGTCAACTGGGTGCTGCTCGACCGCATCGGCCACGCTGTATGCCGGAATGACGTACCCGAATCCGTCGTGCGCCGGGCCATGCAGGCGCGGATCCAGCAATGACGCGCGTTCCTTCGGCTTCTTTCGGATTCTTCTAGGAAAATAGAGAATATCCTTTTGCAGAGGACGGGTTTGTGCTATAATGATGTCATGTTGTAATCTTTGCATGGCTTTGTTTAAAGCTCTGTATCGATTGGTATAGAAGAGATGAAAGAGTAGGAGTTGGTGCGCGGTGAGAATCTTCCGCACAAAGAGCATTCAGGAATATATGATGGATGCTTCAAAGACACATCTGAAAAAAGAAATGGGCCCGTTGGACGTCATTTTCCTCGGCGTCGGCATTATTGTCGGGACCGGTATTTTTGTCCTGCCGGGCGTCGCTGCGGCAAAGTACGCAGGCCCTGCCCTGATGCTTTCCTTCGTACTCGCGAGCGTCGCCTGTGGCTTTGTCGCGATGCTTTACTCGGAGCTCGCCTCGACGATGCCGGTTGCGGGCAGTTCCTACGCCTATGCCTACGCGTCCCTTGGCGAAGTGCTCGCGTGGCTGGTCGGCTGGAACCTCGTGCTCGAGTATACGGTCGGCGCGAGCGCGGTCGCGGGCGGTTGGTCGGCCTATGTCATGGGCCTGTTGAAGTCCGCCGGCTTTGCGATTTCCGACGCCTGGACCAAGGTGCCGGCCGACGGCGGCATTATGAATCTGCCAGCCATCCTGATCACGCTTTTCCTGACGGGCCTGCTGATTCGCGGCGTGCATGAGAGCACGATGGTGAACCGCGTGCTCGTCGCGGTCAAGCTGCTGGCTATTTTCATCTTTTTGTTCCTCGCTGCGCCGTCCGTCGACGTGACGAATTGGGAACCGTTCATGCCGTACGGCTTTTCCGGTGTGTCCGCCGGCGCCGCAGTTATCATCTTCGGCTACCTGGGCTTTGACGCGATCTCCACGGCGGCAGAGGAGACCAAGAAACCGGAGCGCGACATGCCGATCGGCATCATCGGCTCGCTGCTGATCTGCACTTTGCTTTACGTCGCGGTGACGGCGGTTATGACGGGCAATGTGCCCTATACGGAGCTCGACAACGCGGAGCCGGTCGCCTTTACTCTGCGCGAGCTCGGCTACCGCTTTGGCTCCGCCATCGTCGGTACGGGCGCGATTGCCGGACTCACGACAGTCCTGCTCAATATGATGTACGCGCAGACGCGCGCGTTTTTCGCGATGTCGCGCGATGGTCTGATCCCGCGTTCGGTATGCAAGATCAACCCGCGCTTCGCGACGCCGCACCGCATCACGCTGGTCGTCGGCGTGGCGGTCGCGCTGATTTCCGGCTTTACGCCGATCAACGTCGTCGCCGAGATGTGCTCGGTCGGCACGCTGTTCGCCTTTATCGTCGCGTCCATCGGCGCGGTGCTCATGCGCAGCAAGTACCCGGACGTCCGCCGTCCCTTCCGCTGCCCGGCCATCCAGGTCATCGGCGTGCTCGCCGTTCTGAGCTGCGGCTACATCATGTACTATCTGTCGTCCGTGACCTGGGAGCGCTTCTGGATCTGGAGCGCCATCGGCCTCGCCATCTACTTCCTGTATGGCTACCGGCACAGCCGCGAGAATGCGCCAACAGAGAAAACAGAGTAAAAAAATATTCAATACTAATATAAAAATAAGGAAAAATTTTTCGTAAGCCTTTCCATAAAGAAAAATTATACCTGCAATAAACAAGGCAGCGCTGCCCTACGGGAATCGAACCGGGCGGCGCTGCCTTGTCCTTGTCCTGGCAGGTGTAAGGCATGACTTTTGCGAAAAACCGTTTGTCTAATAGACAGAATCGTATCGTTGTATAAGCGAGACTTATGCCCAAACGGCGTCGGATTTGTAAATCGGTTTCGTTTTGATGCGATAAGGCCTTTCCATAGTGTTTACAAGCATTCTTTCGCGGTGTATAATGAAAAAAGAACGCACGGGACGGCAGGTTGGCCGCCCACCGTGTTCCAATAAGTTGTGTAAGGATTCCTGCCCTAGGCAGAATAATGTTAAATCCAAGAGGGGAGCAATTACCACATGAGCAAAAAGATGAAAACCATGGACGGCAACACAGCTGCCGCCTACGTCTCCTATGCCTTTACGGATGTGGCTGCGATCTATCCGATTACGCCGTCGTCGCCGATGGCGGAGCATGTCGATGAATTCGCGGCGCATGGCCGGAAGAACCTTTTCGGCCAGACGGTCCGCGTCATCGAAATGGAGTCCGAGGGCGGCGCTGCAGGTGCGGTTCACGGTTCTCTGCAGGCCGGCGCGCTGACGACGACCTACACGGCATCACAGGGCTTCCTGCTGATGATTCCGAACCTCTACAAGGTCGCCGGCGAGCTCCTTCCGGGCGTATTCCACGTTTCGGCGCGCGCGCTCGCGGCTTCGAGCCTGAATATCTTCGGCGACCATCAGGACGTCATGGCGGCGCGCCAGACGGGCTGCGCGATGCTCGCTGAGGCGAGTGTGCAGGAGGTCATGGATCTCTCTGCGGTCGCGCATCTCGTTGCCATCAAGGGGCGCGTGCCGTTTATCAATTTCTTCGACGGTTTCCGCACGTCGCATGAAATCCAGAAAATCGAGACGATCGATTACGAAGACCTCGGCAAGATCCTCGACTGGGATGCCGTCAAGGCATTCCGCCGCCGCGCGCTGAACCCGGATCATCCGGTCATCCGCGGCACGGCGCAGAACCCGGATATCTACTTCCAGGAGCGCGAGGCGGTCAATCCGTATTATGCGGCGATTCCGCAGCTCGTGGAGGATGCGATGGCGGATCTTGCGAAGATCACGGGCCGCGAGCATCATCTGTTCGACTACTACGGCGCGAAAGATGCGGACCGCGTGATCATCGCGATGGGTTCCTTCTGCCAGACGGCGCAGGAGGTCGCAGGCTACCTCAACGCGAACGGCGAAAAGGTCGGCGTGCTGAACGTTCATCTCTATCGTCCGTTCTCCGTCGAGCATTTCTTGAAGCAGCTCCCGACGACGGTAAAGAAAGTCGCGGTGCTTGACCGCACGAAGGAGCCGGGCGCGCTCGGCGAGCCGCTCTACCTCGATGTGCGCGCGGCGTACTACAGCTTTGACCGCAAACCGGTGATCGTCGGCGGCCGTTACGGCCTCGGCGGCAAGGACACGACGCCGGATCAGATCTTCGCCGTTTATGAAGAGCTCAAGAAAGACGCGCCGAGAGACGGTTTCACGATTGGTATCGAGGACAATGTCACGGATACGAGCCTCACGCCGATTCACGGCGACGTCAACCTGACGCCGGCCGGGACGACTGCCTGCAAGTTCTGGGGCATGGGCTCCGATGGTACGGTCGGTGCGAACAAGAGCGCCATCAAGATCATCGGCGACAACACGGATATGTACGCACAGGCGTATTTCGCCTATGACTCGAAGAAGTCGGGCGGCATCACGATGAGCCATCTGCGCTTCGGCAAGGACCCGATCACGAGTCCGTACCTGATCAACCAGGCGGATTTCATCAGCTGCTCGCAGCAGTCCTATGTAAACAACTACGACCTGCTCGCCGGGCTCAAGAAGGGTGGCACGTTCCTGCTCAATACGGTCTGGGACGACGCAGAGCTTTCCGAGCATCTGCCGGCTTCGATGAAGCGTTATATCGCGCAGAACGAGATTCAGTTCTACACGGTCAACGCCGTGAAGATCGCGGCAGACCTCGGTCTCGGCGGCCGCTTCAACATGGTTATGCAGTCCGCGTTCTTCAAGCTCACGAACATCATCCCGATCGATGAGGCCGTGAAGTATCTGAAGGACGCAGTGGTCACGGCTTATGGCCGCAAGGGTCAGAAGGTCGTCGACATGAACCACGGCGCCATCGACCAGGGCATTCAGGCGCTGCACAAAGTCGCGGTTCCAGCTGACTGGAAGGATGCGCAGGATGCGCCGCAGGCGAAAAAAGAGGTGCCGGCCTTTATCGAAAAGATCCAGCAGGTCATGAACCGCCAGGAGGGTGACAAGCTGACGGTCGGCGACTTCAAGGGCATGGAGGACGGCACGTTCCCGCTCGGCGGCACGCAGTACGAGAAGCGCGGCACGGCCATCAAGGTCCCGGTCTGGGATGCCGAGAAATGCATTGCCTGCAATCAGTGCTCGTTCGTCTGCCCGCACGCGGCGATCCGCCCGGTCCTGACGACCGACGAAGAGCTCGCGAGTGCGCCGGAGGGCTTCCCGCATTTCGAGCCGCGTCAGTACAAGGGCTTGCATTTCACGATCGCGACGTCGACGCTCGACTGCCTTGGCTGTGGCAACTGCGCGCAGGTCTGCCCGAAGCAGGCGCTCACCATGGAGCCGCTGGATGACCAGCACCGCGCGGAGCAGAGCTGGTTCGATTTCGGCGTGGACACGAAGAAAGTCACGCAGAAAAAGACCATGATGAAGAAGACGACGGTCATCGGCTCGCAGTTCGAGAAACCGCTGTTCGAATTCTCCGGCGCGTGCGCCGGCTGCGGCGAGACGCCGTACGCGAAGCTCATCACGCAGCTGTTCGGCGATCGCATGATGGTCGCGAACGCGACGGGCTGCTCCTCCATCTGGGGCGCATCGGCGCCGGCCATGCCGTACGTCAAGAACGCGCAGGGGCACGGCCCGGCATGGGCAAACTCCCTGTTCGAGGACAACGCGGAGTTCGGTCTCGGCATGGTGCTCGGTACGAAAGCCGTCCGCAACCGTCTGCAGGCCGATGTCGACGCTGCCGTCGAGGCAGGCAAGGGCTCGGCAGAGCTGCAGGCCGCGCTGAAGGACTGGAGCGAACACGTCGAGGAAGGCGCGGGCACGCGTGAACGCGCGGATAAGCTCGCGGCGCTCCTCGAAGCCGAGAAGGGCAGCGACGAGCTCCTCAACAAGATCTACGAGGAGAAGGACTACTTTGTCAAGCGTTCCCAGTGGATCTTCGGCGGCGACGGCTGGGCCTACGATATCGGCTACGGCGGACTCGATCACGTGCTCGCTTCCGGCGAGGACGTCAACGTATTCGTCTTTGATACGGAGGTCTACTCGAACACTGGCGGCCAGGCATCGAAGGCTACGCCGGCGGCAGCGATCGCGCAGTTCGCAGCGTCCGGCAAGAAGACCAAGAAAAAGGACCTCGGCCGCATGGCGATGTCCTATGGCTACGTCTACGTCGCACAGGTCGATATGGGCGCGGATCACAACCAGCTCATGAAGGCCATCACGGAGGCCGAGGCCTATCCGGGGCCGTCCTTGATCATCGGCTACAGCCCGTGCATCAACCACGGCATCCGCAAGGGCATGGGCTGCTCCCAGCTCGAGGGCAAGCTCGCGGTCGAGTGCGGCTACTGGGCGAACTACCGCTACAACCCGCAGCTCGTCGGCACGGACAAGAATCCGTTCAGCCTCGACTCGAAGGAGCCGGACTTCTCGAAGTTCCACGACTTCCTCATGGGCGAGACGCGCTACATCAGCCTGTCCCGTTCCTTCCCGGAGGCTGCCGAGGCATTGTTCGAGAAGACGCAGCGCGACGCAGAAATGCGCTACAACACCTATAAAAAGCTCGCCGGCAAAGAATAAATCCGCTGGCATTGCTGGATAAAGGGGCGGGGGCTCCACAGGGTTTTCCTGCGGAGCCCCCGCTCTTTTTGATTGCATTTGGCCTGCTTCCATGATAAACTGAAGATACTATGGGTTAGAGGAGTTATTGTTACGTTGAATAGAAAAGGTAGACGTTATTTTTTCCGCGGATTGAAAGGCACTGCCTTGGCTGCGGCTTTTGGCGCGTCAATCGTTCTTCCGTCGCCGTACGGGGGAGATCTGGTGCCGGCCGAAGCCTGGGATGGAAATGGTTCGGCACAAGTTGAGGACCTGGAGGGCAAACCGCCCTCTGGGGCGGTCTTTGGCTATCACCCGATCGCCAGGCCGGATATCCCGGGGCTCTATGTATCGCCGGACGACGAGATCCCGGAACTGTCCGCGCGCTCTGCTGTTGTGATGGACGCGGGGACGGGGCGCGTGCTCTACGCGCGCGATATGAAAGCGCGGCGTTTCCCAGCGAGTACGACGAAGATCATGACCTTGATTCTCGCGCTCGAGAACAGCAGCCCGGACGAGATCGTACACATCGGCCCGCATGCTGCTGGCGCGGAGGGCTCGACGCTCTGGCTACAGGATGGCGACGAAATCCCGATGGGCGAGCTTTTGACGGGCATGATGATGCGCTCAGGCAATGATGCGACGATTGCCGTGGCGGAGCATATCGCTGGATCGGTCGATGCGTTCGCCAAGAAGATGACGGAGAAGGCGAAGGAGATCGGTGCGGAGGATACCTCGTTTGTGAATTCGAGCGGCCTGCCGGACGAGAACCATTACACGACGGCCTATGACCTCGCGCTGATTGCGAGCTACGGCTACCGCGAGGTGCCGCATTTCGAGGAGATCGTCTCGACGAAGGAAATCGAGTATCCCTGGGTCAAGGATGAGACCAAACATCTGCGCAATGAAAATCAGATGCTATGGCTCTATCGTGGGGCGAATGGCGTCAAGACCGGCTATAC
>JALFBM010000070.1 GCA_022773425.1 Selenomonadaceae bacterium | reverse complement strand
CGGCCTGGGCCTGGCGCAAGGGCCGCGCAAAACAATGCGCGAAGCTTGCCGATGCGTTTGTCGCCATTTTCCCGCATGAGCTGCCCGTCTATGAGGCGGCCGGGGCGAAGATATCGTTTGTCGGGAACCCGCTCGTCGATACCGTCCGCGCGGAGATCCCGCTGCCGAAGGCAAGGAAGTTTTTCCATGTCGCGCCGCAGGAGCCTGTCTGCCTGCTGCTGCCGGGCAGCCGCAGGCAGGAAATCGAGCTGCTGCTGCCGGCCATGCTCGGCGCGGCAAAGAAAATCCTCGTGGAGCGGCCGGATACGCGGTTTTTTCTGCCGCTCGCGGAGGGTGTGGACCGTGCGCGCATTCAGGCGATGGTGCAGTCGGCAGGCGTCTCTGTGACGCTTGCGGAAAAGTACCGCTACGCGCTGATGGGCATCGCAGACGTTGCCATCGCGACGTCCGGGACCGTCGTCATGGAAGCCGCACTGATGGGGCTCCCGTGCGTCGTGCTCTACCGCCTGTCGAAGCTATCCTACGCGGTTGGACGGCTGCTCGTTCACGTGAAGAGTTTCAGCCTGCCGAATATCCTGCTCGATGAGCCATTCCAGCCGGAACTCTTGCAGGATGAGGTCGAGCCGGGCCGCATCGCCGCGGAGACCTTGAAGCTTTTCCGCGGGGAGAAGCAGCGGGAGATCACCTGTGCGAAACTCAAGCAGGCCTGTGAAAAACTCGGAAAACCCGGGGCATCGGCGCGCGTCGCGGAGAAGATACTCGCGACGGCACGCCGCTTTCAACATAGGGGCGCGGAGGCGCCGGACGGAGGAAATTCATGAAGAACTACAAGCGGCTGCTCCAATACATCCGCCCTTATCTGAAACAGCTCGGCTTCGCCATCATCTGCATCATCGCGGCGGCCGCCGCGAACCTCTATCTGCCGTGGATCATCAAGGACATGGTCGATAAGGTACTGACGAACAAGGACATGGCGATGCTGAACGTGATCTGCCTCGGCATCATCGTCGTGTTCATCCTGCGCGGCCTGTTCTACTATGGGCAGTCCTATCTGGTTTCGTTTATCGGACAGAAGGTCATCATCGATGTGCGCGAGGTCATGTTCCGGAAATTCCAGCGCATGCCGATTGCCTATTTCGACAAGCACCAGACCGGTGAGACGATGAGCTTTATCACGAACGATGTCGCGGCCATCCAGTCTGCGCTCGTCGACAACCTGATTGAAATGGTAACCGAAGGGTCGATCCTGATCGGTTCGCTCGTCATGATGCTCGTGCTGGACTGGAAACTTTCCATCCTGACGCTCATCATCATTCCGCTCGTCGGGCAGGCCATGAAGATTTTCGGCCGCAAGATCAAGCGGAACGGCACCGTCATCCAGGAGCGCATGGCGGATATCACGTCCCTGCTGCAGGAGAGCATCTCGGCGATCCGCGAGGTCAAATCGTTTGCGCGGCAGGACTACGAGATCGACCGCTTCTGCAAGCAGAACGAACTGAATTTCCAGGCGGCCATGAAGAATGTGCAGCTGACGTCTCTGCTGACTCCTTCCGTGGAATTTCTCGCGGCGGTTTCCGTCGCGGTGATCCTGTGGTTCGGCGGCTACGAGGTGATCAACGGCGCGTTGACGGCCGGTTCGCTGATCGCGTTTTTGACCTACGCCGTGAACCTCGCGAACCCGGTCAAGCGCCTCTCCCGCGTCTACGGAAGTCTCCAGCGCGCGATGGCGGCGGTCGACCGTGTGTTTGCGGTCATCGATCTGCCGGAGACCATCCGCGATAAGAAGGACGCAGAGGATTTGCCGCCAGTCGAGGGCAATGTCTCGCTGGATCACGTGTCGTTCGCGTACAAAAAGGGCGTTCCGGCGCTCACGGATGTCACGTTCGACGTGAAGCCGGGTCAGATGATTGCCTTCGTCGGGCCGAGCGGCGCCGGGAAATCGACGATCGCGAACCTGATCCCGCGCTTTTATGATGTGACGGCCGGCGCCATCCGCATCGACGGGCACGATATCCGCGATGTGACGCTGAAATCCCTGCGCGAGCAGATCGGTATCGTGCCGCAGGAGACCATGCTGTTCTCGACGACGGTGCGAGAGAATATCCGCTACGGGCGGCTCGACGCGACGGATGAGGAGGTCGTCGCCGCGGCGAAGGCGGCCAATGCGGACGACTTCATCCGCGCCCTGCCGAACGGCTACGATACGAAGGTCGGCGAGCGCGGCATGAACCTTTCGGGCGGCCAGCGGCAGCGCATGTCGATCGCGCGCGCCATCCTGAAGAACCCGCGCATCCTGATCCTCGACGAGGCGACGTCCGCACTCGATACGGAAAGCGAGAAAATCGTGCAGGCGGCGCTGGACCAACTGATGGTCGGCCGCACGTCGTTCGTGATCGCGCACCGTCTGTCGACGATTTTCGACGCGGATCAGATCTACGTCATCGACCACGGGCGCATCCAGGAGCACGGGACGCATGAGGAGCTTCTGGCAAAGGGCGGGCTCTACAGCACACTTTACCATATCCAGTTTAAGAAAACGGCTTTGACCGGCGAGGAGGATGGAAATGCAATTTCTGTATAATTTTGCGGCAATCCTCGTCGTGATCCTGATCATCCCTGTCTTCATGGTGCGCTCCGTGCGGGAGAAAGGCTTTGTCGAACGCATCCGGCAGAGCCTCGGCTTCTTCCCTGAGCACGCGCTGGAAAAGGTGGAAAAACGGGACTGCATCTGGGTTCACGCGGCGTCTGTCGGCGAAATCGTCGCGACGAGTCCGCTGATCAAGGAATTCCGCCGGGAATTTCCGCGGAGTCCGATTCTCGTTTCCGTCGTGACGACGAGCGGCTACGAGATGGCGCGGCGCATCATAAAAGACGCCGACGCCATCATCTATTTCCCGCTCGATCTGCCATGGCTGGCCGGGCACGTGCTGCGGCGCATCCACCCGCGCGTGTTCCTGCCGGTCGAGACCGAGCTCTGGCCAAACTTCCTGAAGACGGCGCGTGCGCTGCGCATCCCGGTCATGATGGTCAACGGGCGCATCAGTGACCGCTCGGTCAAGCAGTACAAGCATCTGCACAGCATCCTGAGCGATATGATCGGGACGGTCAAATTGTTTGCGATGCAGTCCTCGATTGACGCCGACTATATCATGCGGCTCGGCGCGGAACCGAAGCTCGTGACGGTCACGGGCAATACCAAATTCGATCAGACCTATACGGATGTCAGCCCGGAGGAGAAGCAGCAGATCATCCGTGAAATGGGGCTCGAGCAGAACGACGGGATTTTCCTCGCGGGCTCTACGCACCGCGGCGAGGAGGAATTCGTGCTCGCCGCGTTCTCCGCGGTCCGAAAAAAGCACCCGCACGCGCGGCTTGTCATCGCGCCGCGCGAGCTTCTGCGCACCCAGGAGGTCGTACATCTCTGCCGCAAGGCCGGGTTTACCGTCGCCTGCCGCACGGAGCTGCAGAAGCGCGCGCCGGAAAACGAGGATATCATCATCCTCGATACGATCGGCGAGCTCGGCAAGGTCTACAGCATCGGCGACGTCATCTACGTCGGCGGCAGTCTGGTCCCGCACGGCGGGCACAATATCCTGGAGCCGGCGGCCCATGGCAAGGCCATTATCGTCGGCCACTATATGTTCAACTTCAAGGACACGCACGCACTGTTCAAGAACCGCAATGCCTGCCTTACCGTCAACAACGGCCGCGAGCTCACGCGCGAGGTCGTCCGGCTGTTTGATGAACCGGACGAACGCCGCCGCATGGAAAAAGAGACGCTCGCCATCGTGAACGAGAACAAGGGCGCCTCGCGGAAATCGGCGGTGCTCCTGCGCAAGATGCTCGACGCCTATGAAAGCGACGAGGAGACGCGCCGCGTGCGCTCAACGCAGAAAATCGCGAACCTGCAGACCTATTTCATCGACCTGGTGCACAGCAAGGAGGTACACGGTGTCGGCATGCACCTGCTGATGGGCGTGCTCTATGTGTTCTCGCTGATTTACGCAAGCCTCGTCAATCTGAAGCTCGCCGGCTACCACCTCGGCGTCCTGAAAAAGGAAAAGCTGGACTGCTTCGTCATCTCGCTCGGTAACGTCACGGTCGGCGGGACTGGCAAGACGCCGACCGCGCAGCGGCTCGCGAAGGATATCCGTGATATGGGCTATAAGGTCGTCATCCTGAACCGCGGCTACCGCGCAAAATGGCATGGCGACGTCGGCATTGTATCCGATGGCCGGAAGCTCTATATGGATGCGAAGGAAGCCGGCGATGAGGCGTTCATGCTCGCGAAGCATCTGCCGCAGGTGCCGGTGCTGATCGGCGCGGAGCGCGCGAAGACGGGACGCTATGCCATCGAGCATTTCGGCGCAGAGGTGGCCATCCTCGACGATGGCTACCAGCATTGGCAGCTGCACCGCGACCTCGATATCCTGCTCGTCGACGCGGTCAACGTGTTCGGCAACGGGTATATCCTGCCGCGCGGCACCCTGCGCGAGCCGATCTCGCATATCAGCCGCGCTGATGTCTGCCTGCTGACGAAAGTGGATCAGGCCGCGGAAGGGGCCTGCTCCTACATTCGCGATACGATTCACCGCTACAATCCGCGCGCGAGTGTGGTCGAGTCTGTCCACCAGCCTAAAAATTTTGTACCCCTCGAGGATTGGCATGTCGATATCAGCGGAGAGGGCGAGGATGTCTCGAAAATCCGCGGACACCGCATCATGGCGGTATCCGCCATCGGGAACCCGGCCTCGTTCGAGCAGACGCTGTCGGATCTCGGCACGGTCATCATCGAGAGCCTTCGCTACCCGGATCATCACGACTACACGGTGCACGAGATGCAGGACATCCTCGAGCAGGCCGAAAACCTCGGGGCCGAGGCCATCGTGATCACGGAGAAGGACGCGGTAAAGATCCCGGCGGAGGTCATCATGGCCAGACGGAATATCCCGATTTTCGTCATCTGCGTGGAGGTCACGTTCAAGGATGGCAGGGATATGCTGCTCGGTCAGTTGAAACATCGCCTGGCGAAGAGACTTGGAACAAGACAGCCCCGGCAGGCCCGCTGATGTTCTGGCAGCTCATCCGAGAAGAAAGGAAACGACGGATATGAAGGTTTTATGTGTGATTCCGGCGCGCTACGCGTCGACCCGGCTTCCGGGAAAACCGCTGAAAGATATCGCGGGAAAGCCGATGGTCGTCCGCGTCTATGAGCGCGCGAGCAAGGCGAAGCGCGTATCGGAGACGCTCGTCGCAACCGACGACCAGCGCATCTACGATGCGGTTCTCGCGCATGGCGGCAAGGCGCAAATGACGCGCGCGGACCATCCGACCGGCACCGATCGCCTTGCAGAGGTCGTAGCCTCGCGGCCTGACGCGGATCTCATCGTCAATGTGCAGGGCGATGAACCGCTGATCGATCCGGGGCTCATCGACCAGCTCGCGGTCTGCTTCGAGCAGGACAGCGACCTGCAGATGGCGACCGTCAAGACCGAGATCTCCGATGCGGCGGAGCAGAAGAACCCGAACAACGTCAAGGTCGTTACGGACCAGGACGGGTACGCGCTTTACTTTTCGCGCTCGCTCCTGCCGTATCCGCGGCATGACGGCACACCGGTCTACAAGCATATCGGCATCTATGCGTACCGGCGGGATTTCCTGCTGCAGTACGCGAAGATGCCGGAGACGCCGCTCGAGCATGCGGAGAGTCTCGAGCAGCTCCGCGCGCTCGAGAACGGATACCGCATCAAGGTCGTTGAGACCTCATCGAAATTCGTCGGCGTCGATACCGAGGAAGACCTCGAAAAAGTCCGCGCAATCTATGAAAAGCAGCTTCACTAAGGCAGAGGAAAGGTGGCAGAATCATGAATAAGGTCAAGGTAGGTCATTTCGAGATCGGCGGCGGGGAACCGCTCGCGCTTCTCGCCGGTCCATGCGTGCTCGAGAGCCTCGAGCGCAGCCTCTACATCGGACGTACCATCAAGGAAATCTGCGGCAGGCTCGGAATCCCGTACGTATTCAAGGCATCTTTCGACAAGGCCAACCGCTCGTCCTATCACAGCTTCCGCGGGCCTGGCATCGAAAAGGGGCTCGAGATGCTGCAGACGATAAAGGACGAGCTGCAGGTGCCGATCGTGACGGATATCCATGAGCCATGGCAGGCGGAAAAGGCGGCAAAGGTCGCCGACATCCTGCAGATCCCGGCGTTCCTCTGCCGCCAGACCGACCTGCTGCACGCGGCCGCACAGACGGGCCGCGTCGTCAATGTGAAAAAGGGACAGTTCCTCGCACCGGATGATATGCGCAATGTCGTCGACAAGCTTCACGAGAGCGGCTGCAGCCAGATGATGCTGACGGAGCGCGGGGCGTCGTTCGGTTACCACAACCTTGTCGTCGATATGCGCTCCCTGCCGATCATGCGGAACTTCGGCTACCCGGTCGTATTCGACGGCACGCATTCCGTACAGCTGCCGGGGGCCGGCAACGGCGGGACGACGACGGCGGGCAACCGCGAGTACGTGGAGTACCTCGTGCGCGCGGCGGTCGGCGTCGGCGTCGACGCGCTGTTCCTCGAGGTGCACGATAACCCCGAGGAGGCGCTTTCCGACGGGCCGAACATGGTCTATCTCGACAAGCTCGAGGATCTGCTGAAGGACGCGCTGGCCATCCATGCGATTGTCCGGGAAAAGATCCATCGTTGATGGGAGTGTTGACATGGAACGATCGACACAGGCTATCGAACGCGCGAAGCAAATCCGGCTCGTGATCTTTGACGTCGACGGGGTACTGACCGACGGCGGCATCTACATCGGGCCGGCCGGCGAGCTCTACAAGCCGTTTTTCTGCCGCGACGGGCTCGGCATCACGCTCGCGCACCGCGCGGGAATGAAGACCGCTGTCATAACGGGCCGGGAGTCGGCACAGGTCGCTTACCGCGCCCGGGAACTCCATATCTCGGAGGTCTTTCAGGGCAATCCCGATAAGCGTGCCGCCTATCGGGAGCTCAAAGAGCGGACGGGCTGTCAGGATCACGAGATCGCCTATATCGGCGATGATCTCATCGACCTGCCGCTCATGCTGCAGGTCGGATTTCCCGCAGCGCCATGCGACGCCGTGCCCGAGGTCCGGGCGCGGGCTGCAGTGGTTTCAAAGTATCCGGGCGGCCGCGGCGCCGTGCGGGAGATCCTGGCCTTCATCCTGAAGGCACAGGGGAAATGGGAATCCCTTATCGAGGGGTTCTGCGATATCGGCGGCGCGCAGCCTGGCGGGCTGAAACAATGACGAACAGACGATACAAGATGAGAAACAACAGGGGAGGAGAGCGTTGTCATGATCTATAAGTCGCTAATGGCGCTGAGCTGGGTGGTATGCCGGACACCGTACCGCCTGCTCATGGGCATCGGCAGGGTCCTCGGCAACCTTTATTATCTGTTCGTGAAGAAGGAACGCGAACGCGCGGTGCGGCAGATGATGGAGGCTCTGCACATGACGGAGGCCGAGGCACGCCACACGGTTCGCGAGTCCTTTGTGAACCTCGCGCGGAACGTGCTCGAAATCCTCTATATGCCGCATCTGAACGAGAGGAATTTCCGCCAGTACATCGAGATCGACCATCTGGAAATCCTGAAAAAAGCCCTCGCTGAGAAAAAGGGCGTCGTTATCCTGACCGGCCATATCGGTACTTGGGAATGGCTTTCGGCGGCGTTCACGCTGAACGGGCTGCCGGTGACGGCCATCGCGAAGCCGCAGCCGAACATGCAGTTCACCGAGGTGCTGAACGCGCTGCGCGATACGATCCACGTCGAGATTTTCTCGCGCGGGACGAGCGAGCTGCTCGCCGCGGCGCGCGCACTCAAGAAGGGCAAGATCCTCGGCTTCCTCGCCGATCAGGACGCGGGGCCAGGCGGCGCGTTCCTGCCGTTCCTCGGCAAGACGGCTTCGACGCCGATGGGCCCGGCCGTTTTTTCGCGGAAGTTTAGCAGCCCGGTCGTGCCGGCGTTCATCCTGCGGCAGCCGAATGGCAGGCACAAGGTCGTGATCAAGGACATCATGCGCTACGAGGACACCGGCGATACGGATAAGGATCTGTTTGACTTCACGGCGCGCATGACGAAGATTGTCGAGGAGATCGTCCGCGAGAACCCGACGCAGTGGCTCTGGTTCCAGAAACGCTGGAACACGAAGCCGGAGGAGCAGAAAAAGGGCAAGCACCACACCGTACAGGCCGAAGAGGAGGCGGGGCGATGAGCAGAAAGGGCAAGATCCTGACCGGCATCGGCATCGCGTTGTTCCTCGCGCTCGTCGTCTGGGCGGTCCGTTCGGTGCCGGGTGCGCCGCCGGCACAGCAGGACACGGATCCCTCGCATGTCATGAGCTATGACGGCAATACGATCAGCGAGGAGAAAAACGGGCGGAAGATCTGGGAGCTCACCGCCGACCATATCGAGATGGATATGGACACGAAGAACGCGAGCATGACCGGGATCACGGGACATTTCTATGAGGACGATGGCCGCGTGGTGGATGTCACCGCGCAGAAGGCGTCCTACGACGCGCAGACGAAGAACGTCACGATCGAGGGCGGCATCGCCATCACGACGAGCGACGGCGCGGCGCTGAAAAGCGACCAGCTGCTCTGGACCGCGGACGATGAGACGCTGACGGCCAAGGGCAACGCCTATGTCGCGAAAGACGACATGCAGGCGAGCGGCGGTAGCATCTCGAGCAGCAATGGCTTCAAGAAAATCGAGATCGACGATCATGTTTACATCGTAAAAGGCGATATGCAGGCGACGGGCGACAAGCTCGAGAGCGATGACGGCATCGAGAAGATCCGTCTGATCGGGCACGCGCATATCACGAAGGGGTAAGGAGACAGAAAAGCGATGAAAAAGCAGGCAGTGAAACCGATTGCAAAACGGGCGCTTTTGACGGTTGGCGTTCTCGCGGCACTCATGACGGGCGTGACCTTCGCGGCCGATGGCCCGGCGGAGCTCGACGCGGATACGGTCGAATACGATATGAATTCCGGGCAGATCACGGCGAGCGGCAACGTTCTGATGAAGCAGGGAACAAGCCGTGTTGCCGGCCAAAATGCAGCTTACAATACGAAAACCGGTCAGGGCACGGTCACGGGACACGTCATCGCCGAGCGCGGTGACATGCGGATGACCTGCAGCACCCTCACCGTTGACGGCAGCGATCACTACATCGCGTCTGGAGAGGTGAGCGGTAGCCGGGGCGATCAGTCGTTTTCGGCAAGCCAGGTGGAGTATTTCCCATCGAAGCAGTATGTCAGCATGCCATCTGGCGGGACGATCTCGAGCGCGGAGGGGACGTTTACCGCGGACCAGCTGCAGGGATGGCTCGGTGAAAGCCATTACGTCGGCACGGGCAATGCGCATATCGTGAGCCCGCCGCGCGATATCGAGGCCGGCGGCGATCAGTTCGACTACTACGGCGCCGGTACGGGAAAGGCCGTCCTGACCGGGAATGCCTGGGCGTATCAGGGCAACAACACGATGCACAGCAACCGCCTGACGATTTATCTTGCATCGGATGGGCAGGCTAGGGTACAATAGAGCTATCAGCGGATAGATGGAGGATGCGGCGTTGTATATCGAGGCAAAGAATCTGGTCAAGACGTTTAAGAAGCGCACGGTCGTCGACCACGTCTCCCTGCGTGTGGAACGAGGGGAGATCGTCGGGCTGCTCGGCCCGAACGGCGCCGGCAAGACAACGACCTTCTACATGATCGTCGGGCTCGAGGAGCCGACGGACGGCAAGGTGTTCCTGTCGGAGGTCGATATCACGAACCAGCCTATGTACCGGCGCGCTTCGCTTGGTATCAGCTACCTGACGCAGGAGGCATCGATTTTCCGCAAGCTCACCGTGAAGGAAAACATCATGGCCATCCTCGAGACGACGAAGCTCTCGAAGGCCGAGCAGAAGGCGAAGTACGAGGGTCTGCTCGAGGAATTCCACATCGGTCATGTCGAGGAGCGGAAGGGCACAGAGCTTTCCGGCGGCGAGCGCCGTCGCGTCGAGATTGCGCGATGCCTGGCGCTCGAGCCGGAGTTCATCCTGCTCGATGAGCCGTTTGCCGGCGTCGATCCGCTTGCCGTCGCGGATATCCAGGACATCATCCGCTATCTGAAGAAACGCGGTATGGGGATCCTGATCACCGACCACAATGTGCGTGAGACACTGTCCATCGTCGACCGCGCCTATATTCTAAACAGCGGGAAAATCCTGCTCGAGGGAGACAGTCAGACGATTGCGGAAAGCCCGATTGCCCGAAAGTTCTACCTCGGCGACCATTTCAAGCTCTGACGGGAGGCAGCTGGATGCATATCCGAATTTTAGACCGATACATCTTTCGGGAAGTCCTGAAGACCTTCCTGTTCGGCATTGCCGCATTTTCCGCGGTATTCATCGGTTCGGGCACGCTGTTCAAGATCGCGAAATACATCACCGATTACGGCGCGTCGCTCCAGTCCGTCGCGAAGATTTTCGTGCTCGGCCTGCCGAACGTCATCATCTGGACGTTCCCGATGTCTATGCTGCTCGCGAGCCTCATGACCTTCGGGCGCCTTTCCGGTTCGTCGGAGATCACGGCGATGAAGTCGTGCGGCATCAGCTTCCGGCGCATCGCGATGCCGGCGCTCTTCCTCGGCCTGGTGGTCAGCATCGGCGCCATCGCCTTCAATGAATATGTCGTGCCGTGGGCGAATACGGCCTACAGCCGCGTGCTCTACTATGAGATTGAGGGCAATACGGGCATGAAGTCGCAGGAGCACGTGATCCTGAAGGAGATCAAAGACGGGAACATGCAGCGCCTCGTCTACGCGCGCCGCTACGATGCGGACTCGCAGACTCTGCAGAACGTCACGATGCAGGATTTTGACGACGCCGGCAAGGTCCGCCATGTGGAGAATGCCTCCTATGCGGATTGGAACGGCAGCGTTTGGACGATGCACGATGGCATGATCTACGATATCGCGGAGGATGAGAATCAGAGCGAACATACGGTGCGTTTCAAGGAACAGAACCTGCCGGTACAGGCGAACCCGAAGCGCATCCTGCGCGAGCAGAAGAAGCCGGAGGAGCTCACGATGAAGGAGCTCCGCGCGGAGATCAACATCATGAAGACGCAGTACGTCAACACGAGCAAGCTCGAGGCGGAGCTCTATCAGCGCGTATCCGTTCCGATGGCAAGTCTGATTTTCGCGCTGATCGGCGTGCCGCTCGGCCTGCAGCCGACGCGCAATTCCTCGTCGGCCGGCTTTGCGATGAGCGTCATCATCATCTTCTTCTACTACGCCCTGATGACGATGGGCAACGCGCTCGCGCGGAGCGGGGCCATCGCGCCGCTGCTCGCGGTGTGGATCCCGAACATCGTCGGTCTGATTGCGGGCGCATACCTGATCCGCAAGGCGTCCAGGTAATCGGCTGGAACCATAGCATTCATAGAAAGGAGGCCGGGCCATGTACGGTGTTTTTCTCATTCTGGTACTCATCATAACCGGTGGGGCCATTGCCTTTATCGGCGACCGGCTCGGATCGAAAATCGGGAAAAAGCGTCTCTCGATCTTTGGCCTCCGGCCAAGACATACCTCCATCGTCATTACGATTTTTACGGGCATCTGCATCACGACGCTGACGTTTGGCGTCATGGCGGCGGCTTCGGAGAACGTGCGCACGGCGCTTTTTGGCATGGAGAAGCTGCACCAGCGCATGACGACGACGCAGCGGCAGCTCGACGAAGCGACGGACCGGCTCGACCAGGCCCAGCAGGAGCAGGCCGAAAAGGACGCGGAACTCGCCCAGACGAAGAACGAAGTCGATAAGCTGCAGACCCAGCAGGAAGACCTCGAGGCGGAGTCCGCGCGCCTGCAGGAGGGAAACCGCATTCTCGCACTGGCCAATGCCGCGCTGAGCGGGCAGAACGATGCACTCGCGGCGGAGAATGGCTCCCTTTCGGCGGAGAACGGCTCGCTGCTTGCAGAAAATCACAGTCTTGGCGCAACGAATGACGAACTGACGCGCGGCAACGCGAAACTCAAGAAGGATAATCAGGGGCTCGTCAAGGACAATACGACGCTCGAAGAACGCAACGGCGTGCTGCGCAACGGCCTCCTCGCGATGCGCGAGGGCGATATCGTATACCGCGCCGGCGAAATCATCTCGAGCGGCGTCATCCGCGGCAACCGCCCGAAGGAAGCGGTGGAAAAGGATCTTGAATCGCTGATGACGATGGCGACGCGCAACGTCTCCGTGCGGCTCGGCAAGGACGCTTCGGATCAGACCATCTGGGTGTATCAGCCGGAGTATCAGGCGGCCATCGAGACGATCGCGAAGAGTCCGTACGATATGATCGTGCGCGTGACGGCGGCCGGCAACCTGATTCGCGGCGAGGACGTGCGCGCGTCCCTGCAGCTCTATAAGAACAGCGTCATCTACCAAAAGGATGAGTTCATCATCGCGCGGCGCTACACCATGACGGGCGGTACGACGCAGGCGGAGACCAATGTCATGGATTTTCTGCGCGAGGTCAATATGGAAGCGCAGATGCGCGGCATCCTGCCGGACCCGATCAGCGGGAGCGTCGGCGTCATGGACGGCACACAGTTCTACGATGTCGTGAGCCGGATGGGCGCGATCAGCGGTAATGTCGTTCTGTCGGCCTATGCGAAGGACAATACCGACGCGATGGGGCCGCTGCGCTTGTACTTCAAGATCGAAAAGCTCCCGGAAGGACAATGACGGCGGAAAGGGAGGCAGAGGAAAAGCGGGGACGCAGGTTCCCGCTTTTCCTTTCTTCTCAGATGTTGTATAATAACAGCAAAACGGGCACAGGGGGGAGAACGCTTGAACATCGCGGCATTGGATCCAGGCAGGGAAAAATGCGGGCTTGCCGTGCTTGCCGGAGACGGGCATACGCTCTGGCAGAAGGTCATCGAGACGAAAGCGCTCGAGCGGGCCATCTCGATGACGCGCGCGGCGTACGCGTTTTCGACGCTGATCAAGGGCAACGGCACGACGAGCCGGCAGGCTGGAGAGCGCCTTGCGGCGCAGTTCCCGGATCTCGCCGTAACGACCATCGACGAATACCGTACGACGGAGCTGGCGCGGGACTACTATTGGGCGGATCATCCGCCCAAGGGCCTGAAGCGGCTGCTGCCGCTCGGCCTGCAGACGCCCCCGGTTCCCGTCGACGACTACGCAGCGGTCATTTTGGGCAGGCGATGGATCCAGTCACAGGGGAGACTGGCCGCGGATCTGCCGCGCGTGCCGGAAAAACTCGGGCCGCGTGTCTAAGCCGGGACGGAACTATAGGAGAAATCATGGAAACGAAAAAACAGATGCGTCCGGACTGGACGGAATACTTTCTCGACATCGCCAAGGCGGTCGGGCGGCGGGCAACCTGCCTGCGCCGCCGCTATGGCGCTATCATCGTCAAAGACAAGATCATCATCTCGACGGGCTATAACGGCGCGCCGCGCGGCGAGGCGAACTGCATCGACACGGGAATCTGCGAGCGCGAGCGGCTGCATGTGCCAAAGGGGCAGAACTACGAGCTCTGCGTCGCCGTGCACGCGGAGCAGAATGCCATCATCAATGCGGATCCCGTGAAGATGGAGGGGGCGACCATCTACATCGTCGGCTTCAACGCAGACGGGACGCTGGCCTCCGGGAAACCCTGCCTGCTCTGCCGCCGCATGCTGCGCAATGCGAAGCTCGCGAAGGTCGTTTACTATGAGTCGGACGGCAGCATCGTGAGCTGTGCACCAGCCGAGATTCAGGACTGAACGCGCTGTCGGGGAAGACCGCCGGCGTGAATTGTGCGCTATGCCTTGCTTTCGGGCAGGTTCCATAGTACAATAAATCTGTTGTGTAAGATTGACTTAGGATAGAAAAGATTAAGGGGTGCAGCTTGTTTATGCCAGATTATCTGTTGGCGTTTCTCGTCGCGGCTGGTGTGGCCCTGCTCGTGACGCCAGGCGTTATTTGGTTTGCAGCGAAAACCGGGGCATTGGATAAGCCGAACGCGCGTAAAGTGCACAAGAAGCCGATCCCGCGTATCGGCGGTATCGGCATCTGGCTCGCGTTCATGGCCGGGATGCTCGTCGTGTCCTTCTTTACGGAGATTCCGGGAGACCAGGAGTTCGAGCTCGTCGGATTGATGGTCAGCGGGACGCTGATCGTTTTGATCGGTGTGATTGACGACTACACGAATCTGCCGGCAAAGGTCAAGCTCGCCGGACAGATTGTCGCGGCCTGCGTACTCGTCCTCGGCTTCGGCGTGCGCGTCGATTTCGTGACGGATCCGTTCGGCGACTATATCTATCTCGAGTGGCTCGCCATCCCGGCGACGCTGTTCTGGATCGTCGGCATCACGAATACCGTGAACCTGATCGACGGGCTTGACGGCCTCGCGGCGGGCGTATCTGCCATCGCCGCCGTTACGATCTGTGTCGTTGCGCTGCAGCAGGATATTTTATTCATCGCTGTGATTACGGCATGCCTTGCGGGTGCGGCCATCGGGTTCCTGTACTACAACTTCAACCCGGCGCGGATTTTTATGGGGGATTCGGGAAGCATGTTTCTCGGCTTCATCCTCGCGGGCGTATCGGTCATCGGCGCGGTGAAGTCTGCGGCGACCATCGCGCTGATCGTGCCGATCCTCGCGCTCGGCCTGCCGATCCTCGACACCTCGTTTGCGATTGTCCGCCGTTACCGCGGCGGCGTGCCCATTTTCAAACCGGATAAAGGGCATCTGCATCACCGCCTGCTCGATCTCGGCTTCACGCAGCGCCAGGCGGTGCTGCTGATGTATACGATCAGCGCGGTCCTCGGCCTGTCTGCGGTCACGCTCACCGAGGTCAGCACGCAAATTGCGATCATCATCTTCTGCGTCGTCGTGGCGGCTGTCCTGTTCGGTGCGGCGAAGCTCGGCATTTTTAAATTGAAAGAACCGCCTGACGGACAGAGTCCGGCCAGCCGCGGATAAACGCGATGGAGCGTTTTGCGTTGGAGAGTTAGGGAGGATTTTTCTCATGGCAAAGAAAATCAAGGTCATGACGGTGTTCGGCACGCGGCCGGAGGCTATCAAAATGGCTCCGGTCGTACTCGAGCTCAAGAAGCATCCGGAATCTATCATACCGGTGGTCGCTGTGACGGCACAGCACCGCGAGATGCTCGACCAGGTATTGCATCTCTTTCAGATCAAGCCGGACTACGATCTGAATATCATGGCAGCGGGGCAGACCCTTTTCGACATCACGACGAAGGCTATGCACGGGCTCGACAAGGTCCTGACGGTAGAAAAGCCGGATCTCGTGCTCGTCCACGGCGACACGACGACGACGTTCGCCGGTGCTCTGGCCTCGTACTATCATCAGGTTCCGGTCGGCCATGTCGAAGCGGGACTCCGCACGTACAACAAATATTCGCCGTTCCCGGAGGAGATGAACCGCCAGCTGACGGGCCGCATCGCGGACCTCCATTTCGCGCCGACCGACACGTCGGAGAAGAACCTGTTGCAGGAGCACATCCCGGCAGATCAGATTTTCGTGACGGGCAACACCGTCATCGATGCGCTGCATCACACGGTGCAGGATTCCTTTGATTTTGAGGACGAGACGCTGCAGGGCGTTGACTTCACGGGCAAGCGCATCATCCTCGTCACGACGCACCGTCGCGAGAATCTCGGCGAGCCGATGCGCCACGTCTACAAGGCACTGCGCCAGCTCACGGAGGAATTCGACGATGTGGAAGTCGTGTTCCCGGTCCACAAAAACCCGAAGGTCCGCGAGGTTGTCAACGAGGAGCTCGGCGGCCTCGAGAAGGTGCATCTGATCGATCCGCTCGACTACGAGCCGTTCGCGAACCTCATGCACCGCGCGCATCTGATCCTGACGGATTCCGGCGGTGTGCAGGAGGAGGCCCCGGCGCTCGGCAAGCCGGTGCTCGTCCTGCGCGACACGACGGAGCGGCCGGAGGCCGTTGAGGCCGGTACGGTCAAGCTGATCGGCACGAACCGCGAGCGCGTTTACGAGGAGGCAAGGCGCCTTCTCGTAGACGACGCGGAGTATCACCGCATGGCGGAGTCCGTGAACCCGTACGGCGACGGGCATGCGGCGGAGCGCATCCTTCAGGCCATCCTGTACCGCTATGGGCTGACCGAGGAGAAGCCGGACCGCTTCACGGCGGAATGATCGGCAATCGAAAAAGGCTGATGCAATCGGAGCATCAGCCTTTTTGGGGTTTTTCTGGTGGATTTAGGAGGAAATCCGGCGATCGAGGCAGTCTGGAAAGACGCGATCCAGCCAGCCGATGAGCTTGTCTGAAGCCGGCGTCAGCAGCATCCAGCTCATGATGACGCAGGCGACGGAGAGCGAGCCGACCGCGATATCGGTGAACCAGTGCGCGCCGCTCATGATGCGCGGCAGCGAGAACACGAGGAATACGGCGAGACTCGCGAGAAACGACCGCCTGCCGAGATAACGCAGCGAAAAGCTCACGAAGATCAGCAGGAACATGCCGTGGTCACCGGGAAATGAGCTGCTCGCGATGTCCTTGCAGGGCCAGCCGGAGAGCAGCGAGGCGCGAAAGACGGGATACCCGTTTTCAAGAAAATACTTCGACGCCGAAGCACGTCCGTTTCCGTCAATGAGATTGGCAACCTGCTTGGCAATCAGCGCGGAGATGAGCATCGCCGCGCCCATGCAGAGCATCCAGCGGCGCCCCTGGTGGTCAAGTTTCCGGTAGGAATGCGCGAAAATCGCGAGCATGAACAGGAAGGCCACGAGATCAAAAGGGCGCAGGTTCGTGAACGCAACGAAGTAGAGAAAGGCGCGGCTTTGCGGCAGGAGCTCGTTCCATGCAAAAAAGATATCCCGGTCGATGGCGAACCAGAATCCATGATGGGCGGGAAGGGCCCAGCTCAGAAACAGCGCTATCCCAAACAGATTGGCGAACACCAGAGCGGCGCGTTTGGTTTGTCTTGACATCGTACACCTCAAACATGCAGAAATATAGAAAAAGCCAGCGATGTCGCTGGCTTATCGTTTCAGATGGTCGGGATGACAGGATTCGAACCTGCGGCCTCTTCGTCCCGAACGAAGCGCGCTACCAAACTGTGCCACATCCCGTAAACACAAGAAATAGTATACCCGATGGATTTTTCTTTGTCAAGCCCTTTTTTTTGCTTGCATTTT
This sequence comes from Selenomonadaceae bacterium, assembly GCA_022773425.1. Taxonomy (GTDB): domain Bacteria; phylum Bacillota; class Negativicutes; order Selenomonadales; family Selenomonadaceae; genus UBA2897. Next base: position 11,055 of record JALFBM010000070.1, on the reverse strand, counting down.
ATTCGCGGCGTATTAAAATAGAAGCAGAGAATGCACTAGGGGAGCGAAAGCTGAGAGGCCTGCGGGCCGACCCTTGGAACCTGTCTGGGTAATACCTGCGTAGGGAAGTGCGATCGATGAGATTGCGCTCGCCTGGGGGTTACCACCGGCGAGCGTTTTTTGTGTTTCAAAAAGGGAGGAATACGATTGGCAACGCAGATGCAGGCAGCCCGTGAGGGGAAACTCACGGACGCGATGAAGATGGTGGCAGAGGCGGAGCATATCGCACCGGAGCTTATCCGGGAGCGCGTGGCGAGAGGCAGCATCGCCATTCCGGCCAATGTCAATCACGCAGCGCTGAAACCGGAAGGCGTCGGTGAGGGACTGCGCGTCAAGGTCAACGCGAACATCGGCACGTCGAGCACGTATCCAGACATCGAGCCGGAGCTCAAGAAACTCGACGAGGCCGTGAAATGCGGCGCGAACGCGGTCATGGATCTTTCGACGGGGGATAACATCGATGTGTCGCGCAAGCGCATCATCGGGCACTCGCCCATCATGGTCGGCACGGTGCCGCTCTATCAGGCCACGGTGCGCGCGATCCGCGAGCACGGGGCCGTCATTGAGATGACGGATGAGGATATCCTTCAGACCATCGAGGAACAGGCAAAGGACGGTGCGGATTTCATGACACTGCACTGCGGCGTCACGCGCCGGGCCATCGAGGCGATGCGCCGCCAGGGCCGCGTCATGGATGTCGTGAGCCGCGGCGGCTCGTTCATCACGGGATGGATGCTCCACAATGAGATGGAGAACCCGCTCTACACGCATTACGACGAGATCCTGGACATCTGCGCGAAATACGATGTGACGATCAGTCTCGGCGACGGCATGCGCCCCGGCTGCACGGCGGACGCGACGGACCGCGCGCAGCTCACGGAACTCATCACGCTCGGCGAGCTCGTCGACCGCGCCTGGAAACGCGGTGTACAGGTCATGGTCGAGGGCCCGGGCCACGTGCCCTACGACCAGATCGCGGCGAACATGAAGCTCGAGAAACGCCTGTGCCGCAACGCGCCGTTTTACGTGCTCGGCCCGCTCGTCACGGATATCGCACCGGGTTACGACCATATTACGGCGGCCATTGGCGGCACGCTCGCCGCGGTATCCGGCGCGGATTTCCTCTGCTATGTGACGCCGGCGGAACACCTCTGCCTGCCAACGCTGCAGGATGTACACGACGGCGTTATCACGTCGCGTATCGCGGCGCATGCCGCCGACCTCGTGCGCGGCGTACCAGGCGCAAAGGAATGGGATCTGGCGATGGCAAAGGCGCGCAAGCAGCTTGACTGGGAGAAGCAGCTTGCGCTGGCCATCGATCCGGATCTCGCGCGCAAGCGTCGTGGAGATCGCAATCCAGCCGGTGAAAAGGCCTGCTCCATGTGCGGCGATTACTGCGCGGTCGAAATCATCCAGAAGTATTTCGACAAGAAAACATGCCCTGTGAATGACTGAGACCATTCTTTTTTTTCGAAAATCGGCAAAACTTTTCCGAAAAAAGAGGAATTTTCCCTTCTTTCGCGAAATAATACTACGTAGAAAGAAATAAAAATAGAGGATATGCTTCGAAACGATACAAGGGGGTTATATCATGGGCAAGATTAATAAGATTCTGGTCCCCGTAGATGGTTCGGTGAACGGCTGCAAGGCTGTGGATGAGGCGATTTTCTTCGCGGAGAAATGCAAGGCGGATCTCGATTTCGTCTATGTGGCGAGCAATATCAACAAGGATATTCCGAGCCATATCGTCTTTGACCGCATCTGGGAGAAACTCCCCGACGATATGCGTGCGGCAAAGCATGTGGAGACCGGCAGCATTCCGAAGGCAATCCTGCGCGTCGCGAATCAGGAGGGCAGCGACATGATCATCATGGGCAGCCGCGGGCTCGGTCTGTTCAAAGGCGCGTTGATCGGCAGCGTCAGCCAGAAGGTGGTTGAGGAGTCGCCGATCCCGGTCATGGTCGTCAAGTGACGACCCATGGATGTTTGGGGGAGCCGAAAAGGGGTTAAAAGCCTTGATACGGGTATTTTGGGTGCTTGTATCAAGGCTTTTTCGTGTCTCGGTATCTTGTCATTTTCCCGGGGAATCGGTATAATAGCAGGATAGCGAAAGGAGTCGAGCAGCGTGAAATGGATGGAGGTCAGCGTGCGTGCGTCGCACGCAGCGGCAGATGTCATGGCGGAGTGTTTCAAGGATCTCGGCACGAACGGCGTGTCGATGGAGGATCCGGAAATTTGGAACGACGCCATCGAAGCAGGGCTCTGGGATTTCAAGAATGTTGAGCAGGAACGCCCGCATACGGACCGCGTGACGGTGAGGGCGTATTTCCCAGCGGACGATTCGTTTGCCGGGCAGTACGAGAAGGTGCAGGCGCGCGTGCGCGAAATCGAGCGCATCGACGGGCTCGGCGGTGCCTGCGAGCTCTCGGTGAAGCCAGTGCAGGATGAGGATTGGGCCGACAACTGGAAACGGTATTTCCACACGCAGCGCGTCGGAAAGCATTTCGTCATTCAGCCGTCCTGGGAGGACTATGCGGCGAAGCCGGACGACATCGTGCTGCGCCTGGACCCTGGTGCGGCGTTCGGCACGGGTACGCACCCGACGACTGCGATGTGCCTCGAGGCGGTGGAATCGCTCGTGAAGCCAGGCATGACGGTGTTCGACGTCGGCACGGGCTCCGGTGTGCTCGCGATCGCGGCGGCGAAGCGCGGCGCCGCCCCCATCGTCGCGAAGGATTACGATGCGCTGGCCGCGAAAGTCGCGGCGGAGAACGCGGCGACAAACGGCGTGCAGGACGTTATCGAAACCGGCACGAGCGATAAACTCCGGCAGTTCGACGGAAAAGCGGACCTCGTGCTCGCGAACATCATCGCGGACATCATCATCCCGCTGTTTGACGAGCTCGAGGAACATCTCGCGCCGGGCGGGCGCCTGCTCGCGTCCGGCATCATCGACACGCGCGAGGACGATGTCGTCCGCGCGGCAAGACAGCACGATTTCGCCGTCGAGAAGCGGCGCACGAGGGACGGCTGGGTGGCTTTGCTCATCGGCCAGAGCGGGGAAATCGCACGATGAGAAGACTGTTTTACCAAGGGAAACTCAGCGATACGGTGACCATCAAGGGCGATGACGCGCATCATCTGCTCTACGCGATGCGTGCAAAGCCCGGCGATGTGGTCACGCTCGTCGACGATTGCGGCGCGGTCGGGCGCATGCGCTGTGCGGCGTTTACCGCGGATTCGGTGACGCTCGCCCTCGTGGAGCGCGTCGAGGCGGATACAGAGCCGCCGATTGAGATGACGCTCGCCGCCTGTCTGCCGAAGGGCGACAAGATGGAGCTGATGATCCAAAAGGCGGTCGAACTCGGCGTCACGGAGGTGCAGCCGCTCGAAAGCCAGCATGTCGTCGTCCGCTACGACAGCAGGAAGGCGGCGGCCAAGCAGAAGCGCTGGCAGAAAATCGCCGATGAGGCGGCGAAGCAGTGCGGCAGGACACGGCTCATCACCGTACAGCCTGTGAGGCAGCTCGCGGACTGGCTCGCGCATCGGAACCGGGAGAACGCCGCCCTGCTGTTCTGTTATGAGAATGAGACCGCGCACACGATCAAGGAGACCCTGCGCGCACTGCCGGACGGCATCGAACATTTTGACCTGCTGACCGGGCCGGAAGGCGGCTTTTCCCTCGCAGAGGCGGAACGCGTCGAGGCGGAAGGCGGAAAGAGCGTGACGCTCGGCCCGCGGATCCTGCGCGCGGAGACCGCCGCGATTACGGCGATGAGCATCGTGCAGTATGAAAAAGGAGATTTGTAATTGAAAACCGCAGCATTCATGACGCTCGGCTGTAAAGTCAATCAGTTCGAAACGGAGACGATGGAAGGCCTGTTCAAGCGCAGCGGTTACCAAACCGTGCCGTTTGAGAGCAAGGCGGATGTCTACGTCATCAATACTTGCTCCGTCACGAGCCTTTCCGACCGCAAAAGTCGGCAGATGATCCGCCGGGCGGTTCGCGAGAACCCGGAGGCCATCGTCGCGGTCTGTGGCTGCTACGCGCAGGTAAAGCCGGAGGAGATCCGGGCGATGGAGGGCGTCAGCGTCGTGCTTGGCACGAATGAGCGCGCGCATATCGTCGACTACGTGGAAAAAGCCATGCGTGAGAAAGGCGTGGTCAGCGATATCGAGAACATCATGCAGGTGCGCGCCTTTGAGGATATCCCGCTCTACGACAACCCGAAGCGCACGCGTGCGTTTCTGAAAATTGAGGACGGCTGTGAGAACTTTTGTTCGTACTGCATCATCCCGTATGCGCGCGGGCCGGTGAAGTCCCGGCACCCGGAAAGCGTGCGCCGCGAGGCCGAAAAGCTCGTGCGCGCGGGCTATCGGGAGATCGTGCTGACGGGGATCCACCTCGGCGCCTACGGGCGTGACCTTGCGGAGGATATCGACCTCGCGGACGCCTGTGAGGCGGTGCTGTCCGTGGACGGATTGAAGCGCCTGCGGCTCGGCTCGCTCGAGTCCCTCGAGCTTTCCCCACGCCTTTTCGCGCTGATCCGCGAAGATGAGCGCTTCTGTGCGCATTTGCATTTGCCGCTGCAGGCGGGATCCGATGCGGTCCTGCGCGATATGAACCGGCACTACGACACGGCGGAATTCGGGCGGCTGATTCAAAACGTCGAGCGCGAAGTGCCGGGCATCGCGGTGTCGACGGATATCATCGTCGGTTTTCCGGGCGAAACGGAGGAGCTTTTCGAGCAGAGTCTCGCCTTCGTTGCAACGATGAATTTCTCGCGCATGCACGTGTTCCCGTATTCGATGCGCGAGGGGACGCCGGCGGCAAAACGCCGGGACCAGGTGCCGCCAGCGATCAAGAAGGATCGCGTGCACCGTATGCAGGCGCTCGCCGCGCGCAAGACGCGCGAATTCGAGGCGCGTTTTCTCGGCCAGACGATGCGCGTGCTGTTTGAGACGACGAAAAACGGGATTACCGACGGCCTGACCGACAACTATATCCGTGTTTATACGGACGATGCCGTTGCGCACGGTGAGATTTACCCGGTAAAAATCGAAAAACTTTATAAAGATGGCGTATTCGGGAAGGTATTTCCCGCTGAATCGCGAATAAAATAAAAGTCAGGGGCAACTCCATCTGGGCTGCTCCAGCGAAACTAGTCCGGCGAAGGAGGTGTTTTTGATGGCAGATTGTGTATTTTGTAAGATTGCCGCAAAGGAGATCCCGTCGAATCTCGTCTATGAGGATGAGCAGGTCACGGCGTTCAAAGATCTTGAGCCGCAGGCCCCCGTGCATGTGCTCGTGATCCCGAAGAAGCATATCGAGAGCGTTCTGGCGCTGTCGGACGAGGATCGCGCGCTCGTCGCGCATATCTTTGTCGACGTGATTCCGCAGCTTGCGAAAACGCTGGGCGTTGATGCGAAAGGCTTCCGCGTCGTGGCGAACACGGGCGAGGAAGGCGGCCAGACGGTCAAGCATCTGCATTTCCACCTCTTGGGCGGCAGGTCCATGCAGTGGCCTCCCGGCTAATCCAGAAAATTATATTGACAGGTGGATAGCTCTGCGTTATAATCGTATGGTGTGATTCTGAAACACAAACTCCCAATTCGTGGAGGGGGGGGAACATAGATGGCAAACGAAATCAAGGTCGGCAAGAATGAGTCGATTGACAGCGCTCTCCGCCGCTTCAAGCGTATGTCCCAGAAAGCTGGTACACTCGCTGAAGTGAGAAAACGTGAGCATTATGAAAAGCCGAGCGTTCGCCGTAAGAAAAAATCTGAGGCAGCCCGTAAACGCAAGTTCCGGTAAGGTATGTTAAAACACCTGTGAACCAGTTGGTTGACAGGTGTTTTTTTTAGATTATTTTAGATTTTCCATAGCAATATTTAGATTATTTTGGGATTTAACCGGATTTTTAGGGGAGATATTGTAATATAATCTATGAAAACAAGAATAAACAGAATGCATTGGATTCGTTGAGGATATCTTTAGGAGGGGAAACGATGAAGTGGTTAAGCAACATCCGCGTGGCCTATAAAATCCTGTGCCTTGTTTTGGTCGCCGCACTGGGGCTTGCGGTGGTGTCTTTCAATGGCTTTCACGCCTTGCAGCAAAGTCAGGAGAATCTGAGCGCGCTGGACGACGTACAGATTCCGGCAAAGGCGGATCTTGAGAGCGGACATCTCAATATGCGCAAGATTCAGTCCGCTATGCTCGAGGCCATCGCGACGCCGGACGCGTCGCGGCATCAGAAGATGAAAAACGACCTCGACACGAAGTTTACGGCGGATTTTGAGGACGGCTGGAAGCATTATAAAGAGCTGGTTAAGGACGACGCGGAACTTCAGGATAAGATCGCGGAGACGGAAACCTCGTGGAAGGCGTATCACGATGTCGCAGAGCGCGTCATCCAGTATACGATCGACGGCGATATCGCAGCGGCAAGCCACCTCTACGCGGGGGACGGCATCAAAAAGCTCAACGCGTTGAAGAACAACCTGACGGATCTGCAGACTTTCGCTAATGAGCGGACGGAGCAGATCGACGCGGCAAACCGCGCGGCGTCCGACACCTCTAGGCGCTTCATGCTCATCGTGTCGCTTGCCGCGTTCGTCGTCCTCGTGCTCGCGGCTGTGTCGATCATCCGCGAGATCAGCGGGCAGATCGGGCGGATGGTTTCCGTCTGCGAGCGCTTCCAGAACGGCGATTTCCGCAGGACCATGGAGCTCCCGCAGCGCGGTGACGAGTTCGGCACAATGTGGCGTGCACTCGGGAAAATCCGCGAGAATCTGTCGCGACTCATCGGGACGTTTAACGACACGACGGAGCAGCTTGCGGCGGCTTCCGAGGAGCTCAACGCGAGTTCGGAACAAGCTGCACAGATGGCGGACAAAGTCTCGGGTATGGTCGCAAATACGACCGGCGCCGTTGCGGAGCAGCAGTCTTCCGTCGACCACAGCACGAAATCCGCCGTGGAGGTCGCGGACTCCGTGCATAAGATTCAGAGCGATATGGCGAAGGTCACGGAGAGTTCGCGGAAGGCTTCGGATCGAGCGGAGGGCGGCCGTACGGCCGTCGCCGGCGCCGTAAAGGAAATCCGCGCCGTCGAGAGCACCGTGCGCGAATCGGCCGGCATCGTCGATAAGCTCGGCAGCCGCTCGCAGGAAATCGGGCAGATCGTCGACACCATCACGGACATCGCGGAGCAGACGAACCTGCTCGCACTCAACGCTGCCATCGAGGCGGCCCGTGCCGGTGAACAGGGACGCGGCTTCTCCGTCGTCGCGGACGAGGTGCGCAAGCTCGCCGAGGCGTCGCAGGAAGCGGCGAGCCGCATCGCCGAACTCATCGCGGATATCCAAAAGGATACCGGGGCCGCTGTGCAGTCCATGCAGGATGGCTCGTCCAAGGTCGTCCGCGGCGCGGAGACCGTCGAGAAACTGCAGGAGACGTTCGGCGAGATCACGCAGCTCATCGCGCATATCTCGAGGGATATGCAGGAGATGACCGCCTCGGTCAACGGGGTTTCGGACGATACGGAAAAAATCACGGCATCGATTCAGGTGCTCGACCGGAACAGCCGGCAGATTGCGTCGGACATGAAGGATGTCAGCACCACGGTCGCTGAGCGTACGGCGTCGGCGCAGGAAGTCGCGAAGGCCAGCAGCTCGCTTTCCGAGCAGGCGCAGAAGATGCAGGATGCCCTGCTGGTATTCAAGTTGTAAACCAAAGGAAACACGAGTTTCTTAACGAAAAAAGGCGCGAAGGCGCCTTTTTTTTATCGGAGGCGGTGCAGGGATTTTCAGGAGAAATCGCGAATAAAGAAACAGAGAATGTTTTATGCGGGGAGGGAAGAATATGGATGTTGTAACGATGCCGGTCGTGCAGACCCTGCTGCTCGCCATCATGTTTCTCGCCGTCATGGTCGAGATCAAGACCGGCGGCATGGGCGCGGGCATTCTGCTCGGGCTCGTGGCCGCCGGCATCTTCTGGGGCAGCCAGTATGTCCGGGGCATGGTCGATCTCTACACCATCGCGATGTTCTTCGTCGGTATCCTCTGCGTGATCGTCGAGATGCTGCTGCCAACCATCGGTCTGCTCGCTGGAGCTGGTGTCGCGGCGATGCTCTACAGCGTCGTGCTCGCGCTCGGCGGGGACGTCCACGCGATCACGGCGATGGCCGCGGCGTTTGTGCTCGCCATCGCGGTGTTCGCCGTCATCGTGAAGAAGTTGCCCTCGAGTCACCTGTGGCATAAGGTCGTCTTACACGATCAGTCGACGTCAAAGCGCGGCTTCGTGAGCGCGGAGGAGCATCCGGAGCTCGTCGGAAAAGTGGGCGTTGTGCAGACGGAGCTCCGTCCGTCTGGAAGCGTCCTCATCGACGGAAAACCTGTCGATGTCGTATCCGAGGGCGCGTTCCTCCCCAAGGGAGAGAGCGTCCGCGTCGTATCCGTCAACGGTTCGCGCGTCGTCGTGCGCCGTGCCGGTGAGGAAGAGACGCGAAAGGACAGTCGCTGAGCGTTATGGATGCCTGGACATTAAGAGTTCATTTCCAACATGGTTTTTAGGAGGTTTTTTTATGGGAGCGCTTATCAGCACCGCGTTTTTCCTCGTTATTCTCATCGCCGTCGTCATGGTGTTCTTGCATTTCGTGCCGCTCGGGCTTTGGATCTCGGCACTTGCCGCCGATGTACACGTCAGCATCATCACGCTGATCGGCATGCGCATGCGCCGCGTGCCGCCAGCAAAGATCGTCCTGCCGCTGATCAAGGCGAATAAGGCCGGGCTCAACGTGCAGGTCAACCAGCTCGAGGCGCACTACCTCGCGGGCGGCAACGTCGACAAGGTCGTCGACGCGCTGATCGCTGCGCACCGCGCACAGATTCCACTGTCGTTCGAGCGTTCGGCGGCCATCGACCTCGCGGGCCGCGATGTGCTCGAAGCCGTGCAGATGAGCGTCAATCCGAAGGTCATTGAGACGCCGATTGTCTCTGCGGTTGCGAAAAACGGCATCGAGCTGAAGATCAAGGCCCGTGTGACCGTGCGCGCGAACATCGATCGCCTCGTTGGCGGCGCCGGTGAACCGACGATTATCGCGCGTGTCGGCGAGGGCATTGTCACGACGGTCGGCTCGTCTGAGAGCCACAATGATGTCCTCGCAAATCCGGACGATATCTCAAAGACCGTGCTCGGCAAGGGACTTGACGCCGGCACGGCATTCGAAATTCTCTCCATCGATATTGCGGACGGCGACGTTGGCCGCAACATCGGCGCACAGCTCCAGACCGATCAGGCCGAGGCCGACAAGCGCATTGCGCAGGCGAAGGCCGAAGAGCGCCGTGCGATGGCCGTGGCGCGCGAGCAGGAGATGAAGGCCTACACGCAGGAAATGCAGGCCAAGGTCGTCGAGGCGCAGTCGGAGGTCCCGCACGCGATGGCGGACGCTTTGCGCAGCGGCAACCTCGGTGTCATGGACTACTACAACCTCAGGAACATCCAGGCCGATACCGATATGCGCAAGGCCATCAGCGATGCGGATGCGGACGACGATATCGTGCCGCCGATGCCGCCGCAGAAATAAGGAGGTGGCTGCATGGATTCGATATGGATTATCCTGATCCTTGCGGCGCTCGGCTTCCTGCTCGATCGAGCGGACAACAAGAAAAAACCAGTGCCGAAGAAGGGCAGGCCGCAGATAGGAACGACACCTTCCGATACCGCCCCCAGGCGCAAGCCAATGAAAATCGAGCCGTGGGGCCACGGCCAGCTGCCGCCGCCGATGCCGGAGCCGTGGGGCATGCCAAAACGCCAGGAAAGCGGGTCGGCGCAGAGGGAAAAAGCGGAGAAGCCGGGAAAGCGCGGCCTTGGCTTCGAGGTACCGACACTACGGAATGCACCGGCGCCGAAGACGCCGGCGACCATCGATGCGCAGGGCGTCTACCGTGAATCCGGGACCATCCTGCAGGAGAAGGCAGAGACCGCAAACGCAGAGCTCGCCGACAAGACAAGGGCAATGACCTATGCGGCAGAGCGGGCGGCGGAGGAAGCCATGATCCGCGCGCAGGAGGAAGCGGTATACCTGCGCCAGGCAAAGATTCCTGGGACGCAGGCCAAGCGAAAAAAGCGCGTGACCTTGAGTGCCAGACAGGCGCGGAAGGCTGTGATCCTTTCCGAAATTCTTGGCAGCCCGCGTGCGATAAAACCGTATTCCTGGCATGGACGTCGTTAATCCCCGTTGCATTTCTTAGAGGAAGAATTCCCTTGTATTCCATGAGAAAATAGCATATAATAAAGTCTATGTGTAATAGATGAAATTTATTCATTGCAATGTTGTAGGTGATTCATTTGTCAAACGCCATGTTTGAGGTGATAAAAAGCGATTTGGCCACATTGGAGGAGAATCTCGTCCGCGATGTGACCTCATCGGTGGACCTCATCACAGAGGTCGGAACGCATCTCGTGTGTGCCGGCGGAAAGCGCATCCGTCCAGCACTCTGCCTGCTCACGGCGCACGGCGGACCGGATTTTTCCCTGGAATATACCTTGCCGCTCGCGGAGTCCCTCGAGCTCATCCATACGGCATCGCTCGTTCACGACGATGTGATTGATCAGGCGGACACGCGGCGCGGCGCAGCGACAGCCAATGCGAAATGGGGCAATCAAGTCGCCATTCTTTCCGGCGATTATATTTTCGCGCGGGCCTTTGCTCTCGTTGCGGAGAAAGGCTACGACGCAAAGGTCTACCATGCCATGGCCAATCTCGTCGCAAACCTTTCCGTTGGGGAAATTCTGCAGGATTACAAGGTCTACCAGGCAGTCCGCGATGAGCAGGACTACTATGACCGCATCCAGAAAAAGACGGCGGACTTTCTCGAGACCTGTTGCCTGGTCGGCGCGGATGCCGGCGGGATGGAACAGGAGGAGATCGATCAGCTTGCGGTCTACGGGCATGACATCGGCATGGCATTTCAGATCACGGATGACCTGCTCGACATTCTCGAGTCATCCGA
>JALFBM010000084.1 GCA_022773425.1 Selenomonadaceae bacterium | reverse complement strand
CCCCGGCATCGCACCGACATAGGTGCGGCGGTGACCGCGGATCTCCGCCTCATCGCGGATCCCTCCGAGTGAGGCGCGGACAAATTTCCGCCCCGTCGCCCGCGCGATAGAAGCCGCGAGCGAGGTCTTGCCGACGCCGGGCGGACCGACCAGGCAGAGGATTGGCGCGCTCTTGTCTTTCGCGAGGATATGAACGGCGAGATAATCTAGAATCCGGTCCTTGACTTTCTCGAGACCGTAATGGTCGTGGTCAAGAACCTTCTTTGCCTCGTCAAGGTCAAGATTGTCCTCCGTCGAATGATTCCAGGGCAGGTCGAGCAGCCAGTCGACGTACGTACGGATCACGGAAGCCTCTTGGTTCATATTGGACATGCCTTCGAGTCGATGCAGTTCCTTCCGTATGGTTTTTTCCACGTCTTCCGGATAGTTTCCGCTTTCGAGACGATGCTCATACGCCTCAATATCGTCGCTGAAACCGTCGCTGGTACCGAGTTCCTTGCGGATGGCCTTCATGCGTTCGCGCAGGTAGTAATCGCGCTGAATCTTGTCCATCTGCTTTTTGACCTGCTTGCCGATCTGCGCCTCGATCTGCAGAATCTCGATCTCACGTTCGAGCACGCGGAACAGCAGTTCCAGTCTATCCTGCACGTCAATCGCTTCCAGGATCTCCTGGCGCGTTTTGGTCTTGAGGTTCAAATGACTGGCGATCAGATCGGCAAGTCGGCCACCATCCTCGATGATCGCAACGGATACAATGGCCTCTGGCGGAATCTTTTTCGAAAGGCGAACCCATTCTTCGAACTTATCGACGACCGCGCGCGTGAGCGCCTCGCGCTCCATGCTCTTGTCAATCTCGTCTTCGTAGGCCTCGACATCGGCCTCATCGTACGTTTCCCCTTTGCGGAAAGCGCAGACGCGCGCGCGCTTCTTCCCCTCGACGAGTACGCGCACCGAGTCGCCCGGCAGGCGAATCAGCTGGTTGACCTCCGCGACCGTGCCGATTTCATAGAGATCTTCCGGCGCCGGGTTCTCCATCTCCTCATCTCTCTGAGCGACAAGAACGACCTCACGGTCCTCGGCCATCGCGGCCTCCAGTGCCTCCATCGAACGCTTGCGTCCGACGTCGATGTGAATCATCATATAAGGAAATACCACGACGCCGCGCATAGGGAGCAGCGGCAGGGTCTTTCGCTCCTTCTCCATCCAAGCCCTCCTTTTTATTTGCCTAGGACAAAGACAAGGCGCTGCGTGGGCAGCGCCTTGCGGATTGCATGAAAAGCCCGATCAGGCTGATGCTTCTTTGATTTTTTCCGTCCGTTTCCCATAGGTGAGTACCGGCTGCTTGCCTGCACGGACGACATCTTCCGTCACGCGGCAGGCCGTCACCGTTTCCTCCGACGGCACCTCATACATGACATCGCGCATGATATCTTCGATGATGGCGCGGAGGCCGCGGGCCCCCGTCTTGCGCGCAAGCGCCTTCTTGGCGATGGCGTGCAGTGCCTCATCATCGAAGGTCAGCGAAACGCCGTCCATCTCGAGCAGCTTCTGATACTGCTTGACGAGTGCATTCTTTGGTTCGGTCAGAATCTTGACCAGGGCCTCCTCCGTCAGGGCGTCCAGCGTCACGACGACCGGCAGGCGCCCGATCAGTTCGGGGATGAGACCGGCGCGGTGGAGATCCTCCGGCACGATTTTCCGGAGCGTCTCTCCGATATCCTGTTTTTTCTTCGAGTGCAC
>JALFBM010000072.1 GCA_022773425.1 Selenomonadaceae bacterium | reverse complement strand
AAATATATATCGCCAATTCAATTTTATAAAAAATTTACTGGCGGATGAAATGCATTTGCGAAAGAATCTTGACACTACCTTCTGTCAAGGCGAGCAGATCCTGTCTGACACGATGAATCTCAGCCGCCGAAACCTCGCAGGAGAAGACGCTCTGCGAAAGAGCGAGGCAGATAGTTGCGGTTAGGAAGGCGGACGGAACAGCTATGACCAGACCATTCGGCTACCTTCCTGCGAGTCAAGCAGGACTATATGGTTTTGTCACAGCGCCTTTTTTGTGTTCCTGTCCTCGTTCTGCCATGCTGCCAAAAGTTTTTAGAGGGATTCTGTGGTTACTGTAGAATATATTATATGTTCAATTGAGAATCGGAAAGAATACGGAGGCAGAGGTATGCATAGCTTTGAAATGGAACTCGGCGGACGAAGCCTCGTCATCGAACAGGGAAAGATGGCGAAACAGGCCAATGGCGCGGTGCTCGTGCGTTATGGAGATACGGTGGTGCTCGTCACGGCAACGGCGTCGAAAAAGCCGCGCGAGGGCGTTGATTTCTTTCCTCTGACGGTCGATTATGAGGAAAAGATGTACGCGGCCGGGAAGATTCCAGGGGGCTTCATCAAGCGTGAGGGCAGGCCGTCAAGCGATGCGGTCCTGCGTGCGCGCCTGATCGACCGCCCGATCCGCCCACTCTTTCCCAAGGGATACCGCAACGATGTGCAGATCGTCGCGACGGTGCTTTCCGTGGATCCGGACAACGAGCCGGAGCTGGCCGGCATGATCGGCGCGTCGGCGGCGCTAACGGTATCGGACATCCCGTTCGATGGGCCGATCGCCGGCGTGCGCGTCGGCCGCGTGGACGGTGCCTTTGTCATCAACCCGACCGCGGAGCAGCGCGCAAAATCGACGCTGAATCTGACGGTCGCTGGCTCGAAGGATGCGGTCATGATGGTCGAGGCCGGCGCAGAGGAACTGCCGGAGGAGGTCGTCCTCGATGCGATTTTGTTCGGCCATAAGGAAATCCAGCGCATCGTAGCGTTCGAGCAGCGGATTCAGACGGTCTGCGGCAAAGAAAAGGCAGAGCCATGTCTGTTCACGGTTTCCCCGGAACTCCGTCAGGCGATTGCCCGTTATGCGGGAGACCGGCTGGATGCAGCGACGCGCAATGCGGATAAGCTTGACCGCGACGCGCATATCGAGGCCATCCGGGTTGATACCGTCGCGCATTTCCTCGCGGACTGCCCGGAGGACGAAAGAGAGGAGCGGGAACAGGAAATCGGGATTGCGCTGCACGACATCGAGAAAACCATTGTCCGGCGCATGATCACGAAAGAAAAGATCCGGCCGGATGGGCGTGCGCTCGACGAGGTGCGCCCGATTACCTGCGAAGTCGGCCTGCTGCCGCGGACGCATGGCTCGGGGCTCTTCACGCGCGGTCAGACGCAGGTGCTGACGGTCACGACGCTCGGGCCGCTCTCGGATGAGCAGGTGATCGACGGTCTTGCACCGGAATGGAAGAAGCGCTATATCCATCACTACAATTTCCCCGGCTATTCGGTCGGCGAGGCGAAGCCGATGCGGAGTCCGGGGCGCCGGGAAATCGGCCATGGGGCACTGGCGGAACGCGCGCTGCTGCCGGTTATTCCGTCGGAGGAGGCGTTCCCCTATACCATCCGTCTCGTTTCCGAGGTCCTTGAGTCGAACGGCTCAAGCTCCATGGCATCGGTCTGCGGTTCGACGCTTTCGCTGATGAATGCGGGCGTGCCGATCAAGGCACCGGTTTCCGGCATTGCGATGGGCCTCGTCAAGGACGGTGAGGATTACACGATCCTGACGGATATTCAGGGCATGGAGGACGCGCTCGGCGATATGGACTTCAAGGTCGCGGGGACGGAAAAGGGTGTCACGGCCATCCAAATGGATATCAAGATCGCCGGCATCACGCGCGAAATCCTCGCGAGCGCACTCGAGCAGGCCAAAAGGGGGCGCGCGTTCATTCTCGGAAAGATGCTCGCGTGCATCGACAGGCCGGCGGCGGAACTCAGCCCGTACGCACCGCGCGTTGAGACCATCACCATTGACGTCGACAAGATCCGCGACGTTATCGGCACCGGCGGCAAGGTCGTCAAGGGGATCATCGATGCGACGGGGGTCGAAATCGATATCCATGAAGATGGCACCATCTATGTGCTTTCGAACGATGCGGCAAGCATGGCAAAGGCGAAACAGATGATCGAGGACATCGTCCGCGACGTCAAAGTCGGCGAAGTCTACACGGGCACTGTCACGCGCCTCATGAAGTTCGGTGCGTTCGTGCAGATCCTTCCGAATAAAGAAGGACTTTGCCACATCTCCGAGCTTGCCGATCACCGCGTGGCGACCGTTGAGGACGTCGTGAAGGTTGGCGATCCGCTGGAGGTCAAGGTCGTCGAAATCGACAACAAGGGACGGATCAACCTCTCGCATAAGGCTTTGCTGCATGCGGGAAAAAACAGAAAAGCATGACGTCGTAAAAGCGTTTGATTCCAGTTCGTCTGGTCTCAAACGCTTTTTCGTTGTTTTTTGAATCTTGACAAGCCACAGTCCCTTTGTTAAGGTTCAAATATAGAACGGATACCATACTCACAGGGATATCGATAGGGAAAAGAAGACGAAAACGCCGGGGTACACCGGACATTATCGCGATCCCTATGTGTTTTGCCGGGACGGGGTACGGTACCTTGTTCTCGGTGCGCAGCGGGAGGATGAGACCGGGACCGTCCTCGTCTAAAAAACATAAGCGGTTAAACGCGAAGAACAGGGCGGAAGAATAGGAAAAGGGTAAACAACGCTGGATCACAGAAAGAGGAAAAAGCAAACGAAAAAGGATTCCCGCATAAGCCCGATGGACTTTTGCGGGAATCCTTTTTACTGTTTCCAGTCGTAAAGGGCGGAAAACAGCGCGAGAGAATCTTCTTCCCTTGCTCGTATGTATTGCTCGATCACGGCCGTGTATCGTCCGCCGCTGGCATCGCGGCGCCGTGAGAGATGCTGCATCAGCGCGTAGACGTCCTCGAGCTTGAGCCGCTCGCGCCTGGCAAGGGACAGGGCGAGCAGACTTAGCTCAAACAGCTTGTAGTACAGGACGAAGACCCAGTAGTTATGCGTGATGCCGCCCGGAACCGAGCAGGGATAAAATCGGCAGAAATAGACATAGCGCAGGAGGTTCGGGAGCAGCTCCGGCCAAAGGTTTTCGACGTTGGCCTCCATCGCGCGTTTCGCGTCGCGGTAGGTACGCTCCTGTGCGGTGGCATCCTTGCTGCCGTCGAGGCCGAAGAGCTGCGAAATGAGGTGGACATAGGAAATGCCGCCGGATTCGCTTTCCAGCAAGCCGCTGTCTGCCAGTTTTTGCAGCAGGCCGCCGAGAATCTCGAGATAGGCCACGGGAGAGAAGGATAGACTGGACAGAGCTTCGTCAAAGCGCGCGGTAAAACGCGGCGAGGCATAGTCCTGCATGAGTTTGCCAATCTGATATCCTCGCTCTGTTGCGATATAGTCTGCGGCATCCTCGAGGAAGAGACCGAGCAGGATGAGGCGCTGCGCGATGGGGCGTTTGCCTTTGCGGAGCAGGATGGCTCCCGCACGCTGCAGATCGAGAATAAACGAAAATTCCGGCCCGGTGGTCTGCGCCGCTGTGAGGTGCGGGTGCAGCACCTCGTCATCCATCGGGTGCGGGATGAAGTGCACCGTACCCTCGGGCGGCACAGCGAGTCTGGGAATACCCGGCTCACGAAGCGGCGCGGATACCTCGTACATATCGTGTACGTGGTAGACAAGCAGATGCTGCGGCACAGGAGAAAGCGTGGGCAGCCAGTCTGGCAGATAGACGAGTGTCTGCATAGGCTTTCCTCACTCCTGGTAGTGGCGGAGCATTTTCCCGACCGTCGGGAACACGTTGATGGACGCCTTTTGGATGTCTTCCGCCGCGCTATCGACGCAGCATCCATGGAACCGTTGGATCATCGGCAGGTCGTTGCAGTCATCGCCGATGGCGTGGACTTTCTTTACGTCGATGTGCAGGAACTCGACGAGCTGCATGATGCCGATATCCTTGGACATACCCCAGGCGTTCATATCGAGGTAGCAGCGGTTGACGTTGCCCGTAAAGACCTGCGGGTAAGCCGCATCGAGGGCGGTGAAGGCGTCGTGCGCCTCCTGCTGCGACGCGTAACGCGTGCCGACCTGCATGACATGGTGCAGCTCTTTCACCTCGTCAAACGAGTTCAACTTTTCGAAAAGGTTCGGCGGGAGCTGCTGCGCATTGCGGTAGCAGTAAGCGTGATGACGCGTAAAGAACAAAATGCCGTCCTGATAATCCCGCAGGAACTTGGAATCGCAGAGTGTCTGGAAATCTTCCTCTGGGATCTCGGTGCACTGCAGTAGCGCGCCGTCGGCACGGTAGACGGCCGAACCATTCGCGCAGACCAGATAATCGACGGGGATATGCAGGCGTTCGAGCTCCGGCTGGATTGCCGCGAAGCCGCGTCCCGTCGCGATGCCGAAGGCGTTGCCTTTGGCGCGCCAGGAATCAATCGCCGCGAGCGTATCCGCATCGACCTGACCGTCCCGCACCAGCGTGCCGTCGTAATCCGAAAATGCAATCTGTTGAATCTTAGTGGAAGTTTCCATGTTGTTGTGCAATCCTTTCTTTATCATGGCAATGAACCGGCCGGATGGCCCGCTCTTTGTTTTTCACTCCCTATTATAGAGGTTTTTCCCCGTTTTGTATATCTTGTCGGCCGCTTTCTTTTGTTCTATAATGTTGAGAAGAAAGAAGTGTCTGTCTTTTGGCAGAAGGATCGAAGCAAAATAGGAGGGACGCGGGATGCGCGTTTTGTTGGCGGAAGACGATAAGCGGCTCGGAAATCTCATCAAGTACATGCTTGAGCAGAATGAAATACAGGTAGAATGGGTGACAAATGGCTCGGATATCGTGGAATATGCAGAATATACGGACTACGATATCCTGATTCTCGACTGGATGATGCCGGGCATGTCCGGCGTGGATGCGTGCAGCGCGCTGCGGAAGAAGGGGTATTCCAAGGCCATCCTGATGCTCACAGCACGCGACTCGGTGGAAGACCGGGTGACGGGACTGGATGCCGGTGCGGACGACTATCTCGTCAAGCCGTTCGAATTCGCGGAGCTGCTTGCGCGTTTGCGCGCACTCGGTCGCCGCTCCACGCAGAAAATCCAGCAGGAGGTCGTGAAGGTCGGTGAGTTTACGCTGAACCGCACCTCAAAGGTCCTAAAACGCGGGGATGAGGTCATTCAGCTTTCGCCGCGTGAGTTTCAGATTTTTGATCTGCTCGCGCAGAACATCGGCATCGTGGTGCCGCGCGACATCATCCTCGACCGGATCTGGGGCCTCGAGTCGGATGTCAGCTCAAACAACATCGACTCGTATATGAAGATTCTCCGCAAGAAGCTCGACCTCAAGGATGGTGGAACGACCATCAAGACGGTCCGCGGTGTTGGGTATAAGCTGGAGGCCGGAAAATGAAGGCTGGAGGGGAAAACCTCTTTGGGCGCAGCCGCCTGCGCATGACGATGATTTATTCCGCCGCTATGGCGATGGTGTTGTTCGTGTTGATTTTTGTCGTGCATGAGACGATGGAATGGTCCATCACGTCCGAACAGGCGCGCGAGCTCATGAATATGGCGACGGCTGTTGCCGAGGGACAGGATTATCTGAACCGGCACCCTGGCGCGGCGCTTGACGATTCGATGGATTTCAGCAAGAGCAACAACGATCAACTCTTTTATTATGTATTTGACGACGACGGGCGGCTGGTGAATTTCAGCCGCGCGTCGTTTCATATCGAGCCGTTTATCCTCGATGTACTGGCGGACTGGGATGCCAGCGAAGGCGAGGTGTCCGTCTACACACAGAAGGGCGAGGGCGGCGTCAAAGGAGCGAAAATCATGATGACCGCGCGCCGCGTGTTTGACGCAAACGGCGCGATGGTGCAGACGGTTTACGTCGGCAAGGATGTCACGGCGATGTACCGCGGCCTTTCGAAATCCACGTATGCGCTTTCGTTCATCAGCGTGATCGCCTTGATTTTCGCGATGTGCATCGGCCATATCCTATCCGGGAAAACCATGCAGCCGCTCAAGGAGGCCTATGAGAAGCAGCGTCAGTTCGCGGCGGACGCTTCGCATGAGCTGCGGACGCCTCTCGCCGTCGTCATGGCATCGGCGGATCTGCTCGCACAGGATCCATCCATCCAATCGCCGTTCCTGAAACAGGTCATCGACGACGTGCGCGATGAGGTCAAGAAAATGACCAAGCTCGTCTCCGAACTGCTCGTCGTCGCGCGCAGCGACAACAAGGCGCTGAAGCTGCGACCGACGAAGTTCGACCTTGCGGGGGTTATTGAGCAGACTGTGCGCGTCATGAGTCCGCTCGCCGGGCAGAAAAACGTCACGATTGCGGCCGGCGACCTGCCGAAAACCGAGATTCATGCCGATGAGCAGAAAATCCGTCAGCTCGTGCTGATCTTTGTCGACAATGCCGTGAAATATACGCCGGAGGGCGGTCACGTCGTCGTGCGGCTCGCGGGGGATAAGGATCACGTCCGTTTTTCCGTGCAGGACGACGGCATCGGTATTGCGCCGGAGGACCAGAAACGCATCTTTGACCGATTCTACCGCGTCGACAAGGCCCGCTCCCGTGAGATGGGCGGCAATGGGCTCGGACTTGCGATTGCGCAGGAAATCGTCGAATTGCATAAGGGCAGCATTCACATCGACAGTGCACCGGGCAAGGGGACGAAATTCACGATCACCCTGCGCCGGAAGATTCGCGCGGGCAAAGCCTGACAGGAAAAGTGGCAGGGCAGCGGCTGGATATTTCGATTCTTTGCATTGCGGAAACCATCTAAATCCTGTATAATAGTAATCAATTCAAACAAAATGAAATAGAATCGATAAATTAGGTACAAACAAGATGATTTGAGGTGTGAGCAGATGGATCCAGCCGTATTGACCTTGCTTGTTCTAGCTGTAGCGAGTTTCTTCTTCGCGACAGAGATTATTCCGCTCGCCGTCACCGCGATGGGGGCGGCAATCGCGCTCGGGCTGCTCGGCGTATTGACGCCGGCGCAGGTATTCGCGGGACTGTCGAATTCGACCGTGGTGCTTTTTGCCGGCATGTTCGTCGTCGGCGCCGCGATGTTCCAGACGGGACTCGCGCAGAAAATCGGTATTGCTGTGGTACGGCGCGCGGGAAGCGATGAGCGCAAGCTCATGCTCGCGCTGATGGTGATCACCGTGATGCTTTCGTCGATTTCGTCGAATACGGCGACGGTTGCCTGCCTGATACCGGTCGTCATCCAAATCTGCGCGGTCGCGCGCATCTCCGCGCCGCCGCAGCTCATGGCACTGGCCATTGCGGCGAACGTCGGCGGTACCATCACCATGATCGGCACGCCGCCGAACATTCTGATGAGCGCGACGCTCGAGACGAGCGGCTATCCGTCCTTTGGCTTTTTCGAATTCGCCTGGATCGGCATTCCGCTTTCGATTCTCGGCATTCTCTATATGATCTTTGTCGGGTATAAGGTCTGCCCGCATCATATCGACCGCGAGAATATCGACGATATCGTGTCCGAGGCGCCAAAGGACAAGAAGAAGATGCTGATCTGCGCGGTCATTCTCGGCTGTGTGGTCCTTGCGATGGCCTTTGAAAAGACCATTCACGTGCCCATGCATATGTCCGCTATCATCGGGGCACTCGCGTGTGTGCTTACGGGATGCGTCTCGGAAAAACAGGCCTATGACGGCATCGACTGGACGACCATTTTTCTGTTTGCCGGCATGCTCCCGGTCGCTTCGGCGATGGATAAGAGCGGTGCCGGCGCGATGATTGCGGGCTGGGTGCTCGATATCATCGGTTCGGATCCTTCGCCGACGGTCATCATGGTCGCGATGTTCACCCTTTCCTGCGGTCTCACACAGTTCATGTCGAATACCGCCTCGGCCGCGCTGCTCGCGCCGATCGGCATCTCGATTGCGGCTGGTATCGGCGTCTCGCCGCTGCCGGTTCTCATGGCCATCGGCATCGCGGCCTCCTGTGCGTTCACGACGCCGGTCGCGACGCCTCCGAATACGCTCATACTCGGGCCGGGGAAATTCCACTTCATGGATTATGTCAAGGTCGGTGTGCCGCTTGCGGTGCTTTCCATGATTCTCTGTGTCGTTGTCATCCCCATGGTATGGCCGCTTTGATGTAGGCTTTGATTTGGATGGAAGAAAGGGAAACAGGAGGGACTACCGATGGATAGAGAAAGCTTGCTGAGCGGACTGGAGCATTTCGACCCGGAGATTTTCGGCCGGTTTCAGGAAGAACTGCAGCGGCAGCGCTATATGCTGTCTTTTGTGCCAACCATTAATGCGGAGTCGCCGTACGCCGCGTATCTTGAGGGCAGCGTGCTCGCGAGCTGCTATCTGGACTATCACACAAAGGAACAGCCGTACCGTGGCTTTGAGAAAATCGCGGCCGAGCGCGCGAAATCGCTTTTCCACAGCGACCACGCCATCGTCCGCCTCGACGGCATCGCGGCCGCGTCGCGCACCGTCTTGCGTGCCCTGCTGCCGGACGGCGGGCAGGTGCTATCTTTCCGGAACCGCAAGAAGGAGCATGTGCGGGGCGATGCGTATACGTTTGCGAGCTTTGGCGTTGACCTTGTGTCGAGGGAAGTCAACTGGGCAGAATTGCAGGAAAAGGCGGATTCGCTGAAACCGGCGCTCGTTATTTTCTCTCCGGTCAACTACGCGAAACAGACGGATTACGGAAGGATGGCGGATATCGCGCACGCGGCGGGGGCCAGATTCTGGGTGGATCTCGGGCAGAATGTCGGCCTCACAGCGGCCGGCCTGCTGGCTTCCCCGGTGTCGTTCGCGGATGTCGTGACGTTTCCAACCAACGATTCTCTGCGCGGCCCGGAGGGAGCGGTGATCCTCTGCCGGGAGAATCTCGCGGACATTCTGGATCAGACGGTCCTTGAGAGCGGGTTTGCCTCCATCCACAAGAATAAGCTCGCGGCCCTTGCACTCGCCCTGCACGAGGCGGCAAGCCCCGAATACCGCGCCTATGGCCGACAGGTCTTGCAAAACGCAAAAGCGCTGGCAAAATCCCTGCAGGCAAACGGCATCGAGGTGCTGAGCGGCGGAACCGAAAACCATCTCGTCATCGCCAAGCTGCCGGCGGATATCGATGCGGCACATATCGATGAAAACATGGCAAAGGCTGGTTTTTATACCAAAAAAGATGAGACGCTGCTCGATGAAAAGGGTGAGCCGTTGTGCATCCTGCGCCTTTCGTGCCTGTCGCCGACGACGCGCTCCCTGAAAGAATCCGATATGGAAAAAGCGGGGG
Source organism: Selenomonadaceae bacterium (assembly GCA_022773425.1). Classification (GTDB taxonomy): domain Bacteria; phylum Bacillota; class Negativicutes; order Selenomonadales; family Selenomonadaceae; genus UBA2897. The sequence continues at coordinate 42,216 of JALFBM010000072.1, read as the reverse complement.
AACTTCTTGCAAAGGCCATCCGCGCGGCATCCGATGCGGAACGTGAGACCATCCGCGAGACGGTCGGCATGTCTGTGATGGATAAGCCGATCTTCAGTGAAGAATGGCTGCCAAAGGCGCGGGTGCACGATCGGTTCTTCGACGGCAGTGACCGCGTGACGGCGCGTGAGGTGGCCGCGTCCGAACGCAGGGATTTTGTAAAAAAACTGTTCCTGCATAAAGATGGACAGCATTGACAAACGTATGGTTCGGTACTATAGTTAGGTCATAGAAGTGAATAAGGAAGCAGAGTAAGTGTCTGTGCGTCAAGTGTCGGCTGAACGGGGAGTTGTCAGCCGGACGAAGGGGGAATCCCGCGGTACAGGCATTGCATCCCGCTGCTGCATAACGAGCATCCTCGGGACTGCGGCAACGCTTCGCGTTTCGAGGAGGTTTTTATGCGAAATTCTATGGTTCGTGCACGTCTGTTCTCGGTTAAACGCACGAGAGAACTCGTTTTGCTCGGCGTCTTTACGTCGCTGACGGTTTTGCTTGCCCGGGTGTTTGCCATCCAGACTCCGTTTGTCCATTTCGGCTTGAGTTTTCTTCCCGTTGCGCTTTGCGCGGCCTGGCTTGGCCCGGTCAAGGCGGGGACCTGTGCGGCGCTCGCGGATATTCTCGGGGCGAATCTGCTGGGAACCGGTGCATATTTCCCTGGTTTTACGGTCTCGGCGTTTTTCACGGGCTGGCTTTACGGCATCTTCTTTTATCGGCGGCGGCCCAATCTTTGGCTCGTTTTGGCCGCGTTCCTGCTCGTGACCGTATTCGTGCATCTGCTCCTCAATACGGTTTGGCTTGTCTTGTTCTATGAAAAGGGCGCTTCGCTGATCCTGGCTGCCCGCGTACCGAAGCTGATCCTTTGTTATCCGTTGGAGTGCGCGCTGTTCTTCTTTGTTTGGCGCTATCTGTCGCGCATCCTGCCGCATGGAAAATCCTTTTGAAATTTGCAGAGGGCATACTGGCAGATTTCATGAAATTGGTGTAAAATAAAAAGGGTTAAGGCTCTATAAGGCTCTATATTTATCCATCTACCCTCAGTAGAAATAGAAAAGAGCAGGAGGAAAGGGTTCATGAAAAAAATCATTCAGATGTTGCTGATTGCCTGCCTGGTCGTACTCGGTACGCAGGTTGCTTTCGCCAACTCGGACAAGGTGACAACCTATGACGGAGCGGATATTACGTCGGTACACCGCCTTGCCATCAATGCACCGCTTTACATGCAGGTGGATGAGAAGGCACCGAACAAGGAGATCCTGACGCAGATTCTCTACGATTCCAGTCATGTAGCGCGTTGCTATGTGCTTTCGTATGATTCTATCGCAAAAGATATCCAGAAGGACAAGAACGTGGATCTCAAGGCCCTCGGTCGCCGCGAGGCCGTAAAGGCGTTTAAGGAGAACGTCGGGAATTATGCGGATGCCTATGTGACGCTGACTGTGGCGAACAACAGCCGCACGCAGTTCTTCTTTGACGTGTATAAGGCAGGGACGAACCAGCTCCTCTATTCGTATCAGATCGCCCAGAATCGTTCGGACGCGGATACGGTTGAGACGTATACCAATCTCTGCGAGCAGTTCTATAAGCATTTTGAGCGTTCCGTTACGGAACAGCAGAAAGAGCTGGACAAACAGGGGAAAAAGAAATAAAACATGCCGTTGACGGATCCCGTGTGGGTCGTCAACGGCATTTTTTTATCTTCCTGTCTCAGTGCGCGAGCAGGATGGGCTTGATTTTCGCGTCTTCCGCTGTAGATTCGCTGATATAGCCGGCTCGCACCATCGCGTCGAGAACGACCATCTGCCGCTTCTTTGCCATCAGGAAGTCGTGGTAGGGCGAGTAGACGGACGGAGCGTTCGGAAGTCCGGCGAGCATGGACGATTCGGGAAGCTGCAGGTCTTTTGGCTTTTTGCCGAAATAGCCAAGGGAAGCAGGGCCAATTCCATAATAGCCGGAACCGTAGTAAATCGTATTTAGATAGAGTTCGAGAATCTCGTCTTTGGAATAATTGATTTCCATATCAAGGGCGAGGGCCAGCTCCTCTGCCTTGCGGCCGAAGGACTGCTCGTTGGATAAGAACAGGTTCTTGACAAGCTGTTGGGTAATCGTGCTCGCGCCTTCCTCGATCTGCCCGTATTGCAGGTTGACGAGGGAGGCGCGGGCAATGCCCTGCAGGTCGAATCCGTGATGGGAATAAAAGCGGCTGTCCTCGACGGCGACGACGGCCTGCTTCATGGAATCGGGAATGTCAGAAAGCGGTACGTAGTTCTCGCGGTCGATACGGCTGTTTACGGCGCGTTTCAGGAACAGGAAGCGGCTGAGGCGGTCCGTCCATCCGATGGTGTGTGTGTCTGTCGTGTCCTCGATGGCGGGCAGCTGGCGTTCGAGGCGCGGCAGCATGTCGCCGACGTTCTGCCAGGTGCGCGGATGAAACAGCCAGATGCCGCCCGATAGGAAAAAAGCGAGAAAGAACAGCAGGAATAGGGCAAAGCAAAAGCGGAAAATCGGTCGCCATACCTTGCGCCTGCGGGATTTTTTCATGGTATTTCCTCCCTATTTGATAGACCGGAAACCATTATACCATAAAAATGCAGATTCAGCGAAAAAATAGCTTGCAAAATTATACAGCATAGTTGTATAATTATAAATACATTTACAGAGTTACAAGAAGTTGGGAGGGACCTTTATGAAGGTCAGTGTCATCGGGGCGACAGGATACGCGGGGGCCGAGCTCCTGCGCATCCTGTACCAGCATCCACAGGCAGAAGTCGTGCATATCACATCGGAGAGTCATACGGGTGAGAAAATTGCCGAGCTTTATCCGCATCTGCGAGGACTCTACGATTTGAAGCTCGAGAGCCTCAAGAATATTGAGGAAATCGGCAAAGACAGCGATTTCCTTTTCATCGGTCTGCCGCACGGTCACGCGATGGCGGTCGGGAAAAAGCTGGAGAAGCTTCCGGTGCGCATCATCGACCTCGGTGCGGATTACCGCTTTGATGACACCGATGTTTATGAGAAATGGTACCACGTCGCGCACACGCATAAGGACGCGCCGCGCGTGTATGGCTTGGCTGAGCTAAACCGCGCGAAGATCAGGAATGCGAAGATTATCGGAAATGCCGGCTGCTTCACGACGGCGAGTATTCTCGCGCTCGCCCCCCTCGCGAAAGAACACCTGATCGACGTGAATACGATCATCGTCGATGCGAAGTCGGGCGTTTCCGGAGCCGGCCGCAAACCGAAGCAAGACAATCATTTCCCTGAACTCTACGACAATTTCAAGGCCTACAACGTCGCCCATCACCGCCATACGCCGGAAATCGAGCAGGCGATCACGAAGCTTTCTGGCGAAAAGACGATCATCAACTTCACGCCGCATCTCGTACCGATGTCGCGCGGCATTCTCTCGACCTGCTACGCGAACCTCGCAAACGGCGTGACGCCGGAACAGATCGACGCGGCCTTTGAAAAATTATATGGAAAGGAATTCTTTATCCAGCTGCTCGGCCGTAATGCCTATCCGGAGACCAAATACGTGCGCGGTTCGAATTTCTGTGATCTTGCCTGGCATGTCGACGAACGCACGCACCGCGTGATCGTCCTGTCGGCCATCGACAACCTCGTCAAGGGAGCGGCAGGGCAGGCCGTGCAGAACTTTAATATCGCGTGCGGCTTCGAGGAGAAGACCGGGCTGGATTTCGCGCCGGTTTATCCCTGAGCCTTGCGAATAGGAAGGATTATTTGTAGGAGGAAATACGATATGTTTACAGCAGAACAGAAGAAGGCAGGCGTCACCTATCCGAAAGGATTTCTGGCAGCTGGCGTAAAAGCCGGCATCAAAAAGAGCGGAAATCTCGACGTCGCGATGATTTATACTCCAAAAGAAGCGGCGGTAGCCGGCACGTTCACGCAGAACGCGGTTGCGGCGGCGCCGGTGTACGCGTCGAAGCGTGTCGTCAAGACTGGCACGGCGCACGCGATCGTCGCAAACGCCGGCTGTGCGAATGCGTGCACGGGCGAGCAGGGAGAAAAAGACGCCGCGGCCATGCAGTCCCTGGCGGCCTCAGCGCTCGGCTGCACGGCAGAGGATGTCATCGTAGCTTCGACGGGCGTGATCGGTGTGAACCTGCCCATGGACAAGATGGAGGCTGGCATCGCACAGGCGGCAAAGTCGCTCTCGTCAAGCGGCAGCGTCGACGCGGGCAACGCGATTATCACGACGGATACCTACTCCAAATGCGGTGCGACGGCAGTCAACATCGGCGGCAAGGAAGTCCGCTTCGGCTTTATCGCAAAGGGATCGGGCATGATTCAACCGAATATGGCGACGATGCTCTGCTTCATCACGACGGACTTGGCCATCGCGCCAGCGCTTCTGCAGAAGGCGCTTTCTGAGGTCGTGCCAGTCACGTTCAACATGATTTCGATCGACGGCGACATGAGTACGAACGATATGTGCATCGTGCTCGCGAACGGCGAGGCCGGCAACGCGATCATCGATGAGGAAAATGACGACTACGCGCTTTTGAAGCAGACACTGAAAAGCATCTGTGAGGAACTCGCGAAGAAAATCGCCTCGGACGGCGAGGGCGCGACGAAATTCCTAACCGTGCATGTCAGCGGGACGAAATCGTTTGAGGACGCGAAGACCATCGCGATGAGCGTGGCCAAGAGTCCGCTCGTCAAGACAGCGTTCTTCGGCGAGGATCCGAACTGGGGCCGTGTCATCTGTGCGGTCGGCTATGCCGGCGTGCCGATGGATCCAGAGAAAACGGTGGTAAAATTCGGTGGCGTGCCGGTCTATGCGCACGGCGTCGGTGCGGAGGCAGACGAAGAAAAGCTGCGCAGCGTCATGGAAGCGCATGATATCGTCATCGACATTGATATGGGCGATGGTGCGGAGGAAGCAACGGTATGGACCTGCGACTTCTCCTATGAGTACGTTAAGATTAACGGGGAGTATCACACCTGATGGAAGATCAAAAAAAACAATTTGCGCCGCAGGATAAGGCGGCCGTTCTGATCGATGCCCTGCCGCATATCCAGCGCTTTTACGGCAAGACCATTGTCATCAAATACGGCGGCAATGCGATGGTCAGCGATACGCTGAAGAAAAAGGTCATGCAGGATATCGCCTTGATGAAGTACGTTGGCATGCGGCCGATTATCGTGCATGGCGGCGGTCCGGAAATCACGGGGTTCCTGAAGAAAATCGGCAAACAGTCCGCGTTTGTCGCCGGCCTCCGCGTGACCGATGAGGAGACGGTCGAGGTGGCGGAAATGGTCCTCGACGGCAAGGTGAACTCCGAAATCGTCAACCTTCTGAATCAGCGCGGCGTCCAGGCCGTCGGCTTATCCGGGAAGGATGCCGGCCTGATACAGGCCCAAAAGAAACTGGCGACGGTATACGATGAGGACGCAAACGCGAAAAAGGTCGATATCGGCTATGTCGGTGAGGCGACGAGCATCAACACGACCTTTCTCGACGATCTGCTCGAGAACGACTATGTTCCCGTCATTGCGCCGATCGGCGTCGGGAAAAACGGGGAGAGCTACAACATCAATGCGGACTATGTCGCAGCGGAAATCGCCGGTGAAATGGAGGCGGAGAAACTGCTGCTGCTGACCGATGTCGAGGGCATCTACCGCGATTTCCAGGACAAGTCTTCGTTCCTATCCACCCTGCACGCGAGTGAGGCGCGCGCCTATATCCAGGACGGCACCATTGCCGGCGGCATGATCCCGAAGGTCGAGGCCTGCCTCAAGGCGCTCGACCTCGGCGCAGGCAAGACACATATCATCGACGGCAGACTGGATCATTCCATCCTGCTCGAGATTTTCACATCCAAGGGAATCGGCACGCAGGTCGTCCGCTGAATGCCCGCATACGAAAAGAGGTTACACACGCATGAGCGATTTGGATAAAAAGATTTTCGCGGAGGACAAGGCGTCCTACGTGCCGGTGTTCCAGCGCTACAAGGTCGTTTTGGATCACGGAAAAGGCGCAAAGGTCTGGGATGTCGATGGGAAGGAATACCTCGATTTCCTCGGCGGCATCGCCGTGAACGTGCTCGGACACGATGATCCGCGTCTCGTCGACGCCATCACAAAGCAGGCGCACAAGATGCTGCACTGCTCGAATCTCTACTACACGCAGCCGCAGGCCGATGCTGCGGAAAAGCTTGTGAAGCTGTCCGGGCTCGGCAAGACGTTTTTCGGCAACTCGGGTGCAGAGGCAAACGAGGGCGCCATCAAGATCGCGCGGAAATGGGCAACGGCACAGGATCCGGAGAAGGTGCAGATCCTCACGGCATGGATGAGCTTCCACGGCCGCACGTACGCGACGCTGACTGCGACCGGGCAGCCGCATTATCAGGAAGGGCTCGGACCGGTGCCGGGCGGCTTTGACTACGTGCACTACAACGACCTCGACGAGCTCGAGCAGAAGATGAGCGAGAAGACCTGTGCGGTCATGCTCGAGACCATTCAGGGCGAGGGCGGGGTGTTCACGCCGGCACCCGGGTATCTCGAAGGCGTCCGGAAGCTCTGCGACAAGTATCACGCCTTGCTGATTCTCGACGAGATCCAGGCGGGCATCGGGCGCAGCGGCAAATTCTTTGCGTATCAGAAATACGGCGTAAAGCCAGATATCGTGACCCTCGCGAAGGGACTTGCGGGCGGTGTGCCGATCGGCGCGTTTGTCGTTACCGATGAGGTTGCGCGCGCCTTCGCTCCCGGCGATCACGGCACGACGTTCGGCGGCAATCCGCTCGCCTGCGCGGCGGCCAACGTGATCCTTGATACCGTCCCGCAGCCCAAATTCCTGCAGCACGTCGAGGAGACCGGTGCATACTTCAAGGCAGGCCTCAACCGGCTCGCTGAAAAATACCCGGCGCTCGTAAAAGAGGTGCGCGGTACGGGACTGATCCTCGGCATGGAGCTGACGATCCCCGGCAATGCCATCGTGAACAAGGCCCTGCAAAAAGGCTTTATCCTGAACTGTACAGTCGGCAAGGTGCTCCGGTTCATCCCGCCGCTCATCGTGACGAACGACCAGGTGGACGCCGTGCTCGGCGTACTGGATGAGCTTCTCGCGGAAGCCTCGGAACATCCGGAAAAATAAACGAAAAAATGTAATTACGCATAAAAATACACTTTACAAGCATATTTATGCGTAGTATAATACAAGACATAAAAGCGGTACCCCATCAAGGGAAACGATATCCGATGCATGGTGAAGCCGAAGCAAGGCTTTTCTTCTATAGGAGGTCATGAAATGCTGAAGGGAAAAGATCTATTATCCATTCATGAGCTCTCTGTCGACGAGGTACAGGAGATCCTGTCCTTTGCCGCAGAGCTGAAGGCGATGCAGAAAGCCGGCGTTGAACACCATATCCTCGAAGGCAAGACGCTCGGCATGATTTTTGAAAAATCCTCGACGCGTACACGCGTTTCGTTCGAGACAGGCATGTACCAGCTCGGCGGACAGGCGCTGTTCCTGTCGAACCGGGACCTGCAGCTCGGGCGCGGCGAGCCGATCAAGGATACGGCGCGCGTGCTCTCGCGCTACCTCGACGGCATCATGATCCGCACGTTCGGTCATGATCGCGTGGTCGAGCTTGCGAAATACGCCGATGTACCGGTCATCAACGCGCTGACGGACCTGTTGCATCCGTGCCAGGTCCTGACGGATCTGCTGACCATCCAGGAGCATAAGGGCAAGAACCTCAAGGGCCTGAAGATGGCTTACGTCGGCGACGGCAACAACATGACGAACTCCTATATGTACGGCTGCGCAAAGGTCGGCATGACCTTCGTCGCGGCGACGCCGGAAGACTACAAACCGGATCCGGAGGTCACGAAGAACGCGATAGAGGATGCCAAGGAAACCGGCGCATCGATTACGCTCGTCACCGATCCGAAGGAAGCGGTCAAGGATGCCGATATCGTCGTGACGGATACCTGGGCAAGCATGGGACAGGAAGCCGAGCATGAGGCGCGCAAGAAGATCTTCGCACCGTATCAGGTTAACGCGGAGCTGCTGAAGGGGGCCGACAAGCGCGCGATTGTCATGCACTGCCTGCCGGCTTACCGCGGCGAGGAAATCACGGAGGACGTCTTTGAGCACTTTGCCCCCGTCATTTTCGACGAAGCGGAGAACCGCCTGCATACCCAGAAGGCCATCATGGCCTTGACGATGGCGGACTGAGCGCATCCATGCCGGATTTTGGACCTTGCATCCGCGTGGAAAGGAGAAGAAGGATTTTTCCTTTGAAGCGCGAATACAGTCTATGTGTGGGAAAACACAGATATTCGAAGCGATATTCGAAGCGAGGAAAGGGAGAGAAAGATTATGGCAAAGAAAAACTATAAGAAAGTCGTACTCGCGTATTCTGGCGGGCTGGATACGTCCGTCATCATCCCGTGGCTCAAGGAGAACTACGGTTGTGAAGTCATTGCTTGCTGCGTGGATGTAGGCCAGGGTGACGACCTCGAGGCCGTCAAGGCCAAGGCGATCAAATCCGGCGCATCGAAGGCCTATATCGACAATCTACAGGAGGAGTTCCTGACGGATTACGTTTGGCCGACGCTCAAGGCCGATGCTGTCTACGAGGGCAAGTACCTGCTTGGCACATCGTTTGCGCGTCCGCTGATTGCCAAGCGCCTCGTCGAGGTCGCAAAGAAAGAGGGCTGCGATGCCATCGCTCACGGTGCGACGGGCAAGGGCAATGACCAGGTCCGCTTCGAGCTCACGGTCAAAGCGCTCGCACCGAATCTCGATATCATCGCGCCATGGCGTGAATGGGATCTGGATTCCCGCACGGCGGAAATCGCCTATGCCAAGGATCACGGCATTCCCATTCCGACGGAGAGCAAGAAATATTCGATGGACCGTAACATCTGGCATCTCTCCCATGAGGGCTCGGATCTCGAGCAGCCGGAAAACGCGCCGGATAACTCGATGTATATGATTTCGAAGGCGCCGGAGGATGCACCGGATAAACCGGAATACGTGACGGTCGATTTCGAGAAGGGCGTGCCGACCGCGGTCAATGGCAAGAAGATGGGCGCGGTAGAGCTCCTGACGGAGCTCAATGAAATCGGCGCGCGCAACGGCGTCGGCATCGTCGATATCTGCGAAAACCGCCTCGTCGGCATGAAGTCCCGCGGCGTCTATGAGAATCCGGGCGGATCCATCCTCTACTACGCGCATCGTGAGCTCGAGTATCTCTGCCTCGACCGCATGACATTCCATTTCAAGCAGCATGTCGCGGTCCGTTACGGCGAGCTCGTCTACGACGGCATGTGGTTCTGCCAGCTCCGCGAGGCACTCGCAGCCTTCGTCGACAGCACGCAGCAGACGGTGACGGGCACGGTGAAGCTCAAGCTCTACAAGGGCAACATCATCTCCGCCGGCTCGAAGAGCCCGTATTCGCTCTACAGCCAGGAGTTTGTGACGTTCGAGCACGATGACGTCTACAACCAGGCGGACGCGACCGGCTTCATCAATCTGTTCGGCCTGCCGCTCAAGGTTCGCGCGCTCATGCAGGAGAAGCATCAGAAATGAGTAAAGCAATGTGGGGCGGCCGGTTCTCCAAGAGCACCGACGAGATGATCAATGAGTTCCAGGCCTCCATTTCGTTCGATAAACGCATGTATCACGAGGATATCGCCGGGTCGATTGCCCATGCGACGATGCTCGCGAAATGCGGTATCCTGTCCGAAAAAGACAAGGACGCCATCGTCAAGGGCCTAAAGGATATCCTGAAGGAAATCGAGGACGGAACCTTTGATTTCTCGGTAGACCTCGAGGATATTCACATGAATATCGAGAAACGCCTGACGGAGGCCATCGGCGAGGCGGGCGGGCGCTTGCATACGGCGCGCAGCCGCAACGATCAGGTCGCGTTGGATACGCATATGTATGTGCGCAAAGAAATCGTTGCCGTCGAGGGAGAAATCCTGAACCTGCAGGAAGCGCTTCGCGAAGCCGCGGAAAAGTACAAGGACGTGATCATGCCCGGGTACACGCATTTGCAGCGCGCGCAGCCGATCCTTTTCGGGCACCACCTGCTTGCGTATTTCTCCATGCTCGCGCGTGATTTTGCCAGGTTCGAGGGCGTTTACCAGCGTGCGGATATCCTGCCGCTCGGGGCAGGGGCACTCGCCGGGACAACGTTCCCCATCGACCGTCAGATGGTTCAGCAGATGCTGCACTTCGAGAGCATTTACAACAACAGCCTCGATGCGGTCAGCGATCGCGACTATATCCTCGAATTCCTGTCCGCGGCTTCGATCCTGATGGTTCACCTGTCGCGCCTCAGCGAGGAGACCATCCTTTGGTGTACGCGCGAATTCCATTTCATCGAGCTCGACGACGCGCATTGCACGGGCTCTTCGATGATGCCGCAGAAAAAGAATCCGGATGTCTCCGAGCTCGTCCGCGGCAAGACGGGCCGTGTCATCGGCCATCTTATGGCGATGCTCGCGACGGTGAAGGGCCTGCCTCTTGCGTACAACAAGGACCTGCAGGAGGACAAAGAGGGCATTTTCGATGCCATCGATACGGTGAAGTTCAGTCTCGCGGTCTACGCAGAGCTGATCCGCGGCATGAAGGTGCATGAAGATGTCATGAAACGCGCGGTGACCGAGGATTTCTCGAACGCCACGGATCTTGCCGATTACCTGGTCAAGAAGGGCATGCCGTTCCGCGAGGCACATGCCGTTTCCGGCACGGCCGTTCATCAATGTATCGAACAGGGCAAATACCTCGAGGATATGACGATGGAGGAATACAAGGCGTTGTCGCCGCTCTTTGACAACGATGTTTACGACGCCATCCGTGCGGAGACCTGCGTAAAGAACCGCAATTCGTTTGGCGGCACCTCCTATCAGCAGGTCGAGATGCAGCTCAAGGCGGCAAAAGAATTGCTTACTGCCGAGCATAAAGCGCAGGAAGCAAATGCCGACAAGCAGATCCACATCGAGGCTTGACGCCGGAGAACCAAACAAAAGAGGGCAAAAGGCGAAGGTACAGATCGTGCCTTCGCCTTTTTTGCTCGATTTTGCACGAACTCGTCCAGATTCGTTCAAAGATTATCATAGATAACCATAAATCAGCACGAAAGTTCATAGAAAGAACACAAATACTAAATTTTTTACCAATATCTGCCAAATTTTAAATAAATTCAAAGCAAAAAGAGAGAAAATGATTCCGACATCTAGGGACTGGTTTTTGGGGGATTGAAAATTTGAGATATTGGAAATTTGGGGGAATTTCTAAAGGAAAATACAGAAACACCATGGAGGAGTCTATATGTTTCAATGGCTGAGCACGTATAACTGCGATTTTGCGCTGGCCACGCTCCCGGTACAGCTTTTGCTTTTTCTGTTTTACTTTGGGAAAAGTTACCTGCCGACGAGGCAGAACCGGGACTTTGTCACTGCCCTTGGGCTGAATTTTGCGCTGACCCTTGTTTCGGTTGCGGCCTGTGCGTGGAATCCGGGCGGGGCCTCGTATTCCTATTGGCTTTTGCTCGGTGTAAACATGGCGTACTGTCTGCTGTTCCTGCTCCGAAGCTGGTTCCTGTTCGAATACACCGCGGATGAGCTCTACGCCTATCAGGAAATTCCGTCTGTCTGGCGCGTCATCACGATGCTCCCGTTGCTCGCTGCACTGTTTTTGACGCTTCTGACGCCTTGGACGGGCTGGATTTTCCGCTTCGATTCTCTCCATGGCGTTCAGACCGGGCCGTTTTCTGGTTGGATTTTCGGCGCGGCCTGGGCGTATATCGTCTTTTCTATGGGGTATATCGCCATCTGCCAGAAGCAAATGGACGCCATGCAGAAGGTCCGTCTTTACGCCTTTAACCTGATTTTAGCTATCGGATTCCTGCTCGACAGTCAATTCCCCTATTCGATGACTTCGTGTTATTTCAGTCTTCTCGCCGTCCTGATTATTTATCTTGGCACGCAAAATCCGGAACGCTATATCGAGCCGCGGACTTTTCTGTTTAACCGGCTTGCCTTTTACGCGGTCATGCGGGAATATCTTGACCGGAAGGATTACTGGCTGTTCGGCTTTGTGATTCAGAATTACAACGACACGCGGGAGCTTTACGGGGGGACGCAGATGGATCGCGGACTCTCGGCGATCGGCAGGTATCTTGAATCCACCATCCGCGATGCGACGACCTTCTATCTGCGCAACGGGCGCTTTCTGCTGGCGAGCCTGCACCCGATGGATACGGAACAGATCCAGCACCTGCTGAAACAGCGCTTCCGTACCTCCTGGAGCGCGGGCAATGCCGAGATCTTTGCCAATATCGGCTGCGTTTCCATGGAACCGCGGATGCTCCGTTCGATGGAGAACATCGTAAACTGTCTGTCGATGGCGTTCAAGGAAGCCGGCGGAGTTGACGCGCCGGATATCCATATCGACCGGGCGTATTGGAAGCACGTACATCATCATCTGCGTGTCAAGCGCGCTCTCGACCATGCGATCCTCAACGACGGGATCGAAATTTTCGTGCAGCCGCTTGCGCGCGCAGCTTCCGGGGAGATCGTCGGAGCCGAGGCACTCGCGCGGATTCGCGGTGCGGACGGCAAGCTGATCTACCCCGATGAATTCATCCCGATGGCAGAGCACGATGGCAGCATCACGCAGCTCGGCGAACAGATTTTTCGCAAGGCCTGCGCGTTTATGTCGCAAGAGGATGTTCGGAAAAGCAGTCTCGAATGGATGAACGTCAACCTTTCTCCGATTCAGTGCCATGACATGACACTCGCCGAGGATTTTTCGGATATCAAGAAGCGCTATCATCTGTCGGATTCGGCTATCCATCTGGAAATCACCGAGGCTTCGATGGAGAGCCTGTCGACGCTCAAGGAAAAGGTGAGCCTGATGCAGAAGGATGGCTTCCAGTTTGTCCTCGACGATTTCGGCAGCGGATATTCCAACGCGCGCATGGTCAAGCAGATCCCCTTTGTCAACGTTAAGCTCGATAAGGACATCGTGCAGGACCATTTCAAAAAGCCTGACTCCTATCTGCAGAACGTGATCCTTTCCCTGCGTGATCTTGGCTATGAGGTCACGGCCGAGGGCGTGGAAACGAAGAATATGGTCGACGCGTTGAAAAAAATGGGTGTCGATTATCTGCAGGGGTATTACTACGCAAAGCCGATGCCGGCCAAGGATTTTCTCCACTATCTCGGAGAAAATCGAGGCGCGGGTAAAAACCGGCAGGCGTGACGAGAGAAAATGACAGCCTGTCAAGCAAAAAGCCTTGACAGGCTGTCTTACTTTCGCTATAATAAAGCAGTCGGTTGTCAAGGAGTTGCCCTTGGCAGCAAAGCGGCGGGCAGATGAGGAATACGAGGTGCAGGTGAGAACATGGAACAGTTTCTCTATGTGTCGATCCTGTTTGACCTTTATGGAGCACTTCTCACGGATAAGCAGCAGGAATGCTTGCGTATGCAGCTCTTTGAGGATTTTTCCATGTCTGAGATCGGCGATGCACTCGGCATCTCGAGGCAGGCCGTCTACGATAACATCCATCGCGGGGAAAAGGCGATGGAGGAATACGAGCGAAAGCTCGGACTCGCCGCCCGTTATCAGCGGGAACGGACGAGGCTGCAGGAGGTCTCGAAGCTTGTTTCTTCGCTTGAGACCGCACGGAACCAGGAGAAGGTCCGCAGGATCCAGACACTGCTTGCGCCGTGGACGAAGTTGGAGGTGAACCCATGATTTTTGAGAATCTGTCAGATCGCTTGCAGGAGACATTCAAGAAGCTTCGCGGGCATGGCAAGCTCACGGAAAACGATGTTGATCAGGCTATGCGTGAGGTGCGCATGGCACTGCTCGAGGCGGATGTCAATTTCAAGGTCGTCAAGAACTTCGTCAAGACGGTGAAGGAACGCGCGGTCGGTCAGAACGTGCTCGACACCCTGACACCGGCGCAGGTCGTCATCAAGATTGTCGACGAAGAATTGACAAAACTCATGGGCGGTACGCAGAGCCGCATCGCGATGAGCGCACAGCCTCCTACCGTCATCCTGATGACCGGCCTGCAGGGCGCTGGCAAGACGACGTCGGCCGGTAAGCTCGGCCTTGCTTTGAAAAAGCAGGGCAAGCGGCCACTGCTCGTCGCGGCGGATATCTACCGCCCGGCTGCGGTGAAACAGCTGCAGGTCCTGGGCGCGCAGCTCGATATCCCCGTGTTCTCGATGGAGCCGGGGACGGATGCGGTCACGATCGCGAAATCCGCGATCCCGTACAGTCAGTCCCATGCCTGCGACGTCGTGATCATCGATACGGCGGGCCGCCTCCAGATCGACGAGGCCCTGATGCAGGAGCTTCGCGATATCAAGGCAGCGGTTCACCCGCACGAGATCCTGCTTGTCGTCGACGCAATGACCGGTCAGGAGTCCGTGCATGTCGCAAAGAGCTTCAACGATTCGCTGGAGCTCGACGGCGTCATCATGACGAAGCTCGACGGTGACGCGCGCGGCGGCGCGGCGCTTTCCATCAAGGCGGTCACGGGGGTTCCTATCAAGTTCGTCGGCATGGGCGAGAAACTCGAGCCGCTCGAACCTTTTTATCCGGATCGCATGGCATCCCGCATCCTCGGTATGGGCGATGTCCTGTCGCTCGTCGAAAAAGCGCAGCAGACCTTTGACGAGGAAGAAGCCAAGAAGATGGCGAAGAAGCTGCGTAAGGATGAATTCACGCTCGATGACTTCCTCGCACAGATGCAGCAAGTCAAAAAGCTCGGCTCCCTCGAGTCGATTCTCGGCATGATTCCGGGGATGGGCGGACTTAAGAAGCAGCTCGAAGGCGCGGACATCGACCTGGACGGCAAGGAGGTCCGGCAGATCGAGGCCATCATCCGATCGATGACGCCGCAGGAGCGCGCGGATATCCGCATCATCAATGGCAGCCGCCGCAAGCGCATCGCGCTTGGTTCAGGCACCCGCGTACAGGAGGTCAACAAACTCCTGAAACAGTTTGCGGAAATGAAAAAAATGATGAAAAAAATGAAAAAGATGCAGAAGGGCAAGAAAGGCCTTGGCGGCCTCGGTGCTCTCGGCAATATGGGGCTTCCCCGGATGCCGTTCCTGCATTGAAATACATCTTGCATCGAAAGGTGGTGAAGTTTCATGGCAGTAAAAATTCGTTTGAATCGTATGGGTGCGAAGAAGAATCCGTTCTATCGCATCGTCGTTGCAGACTCCCGCTCTCCGCGTGACGGCCGTTTTATCGAGATCCTCGGTAACTACGACCCGTCCCAGACGCTGGCAGTCGTCAACGTGGACGAGGACAAGGTTCTGGATTGGATGAACAAGGGTGCTCAGCCGACCGATACCGTCAAAAATCTCTTCAGCAAGCAGGGCATTATGACCAAGTTCGCTGAAAGCAAGAAGAACTAAGGGGTACTCAGCATGAAAGATCTTGTTGCAGTTATCGCGAAGTCCCTTGTGGAACATCCGGAAGACGTCGTCGTTGACGAAAGACAGGAGGAGAGGCAGACCGTCCTCGAGCTCCGCGTCGCGAAGGATGACATGGGCAGGGTGATTGGCCGGCAGGGGCGGATTGCCAAGGCAATCCGTACGGTTGTCAAGGCTATGGCTGTCCGTGAAAACAAAAAAGTCACGGTTGAGATCGTTGAATGACAAGAGCGGCAGGCCATATGGTTTGCCGTTTTTTTGCGAAAGCAGAGAGGAAATAAGCAGATGGATTCCATTTCATTGAAAATGCCGGTTACCATTAAGGCAAAGCTGACGGAAAAGCTCAAGAACAAGCTCATGAGCGATATGGATGAGGGGATCAAGCAGGCGGAGCTTGAGATCCAGCAGATCAACATCGAGGAGCAGCGCATGCTCAAGGAAAATGACTCGCAGACCCCGACGCCGCAGGATATCCAGCGGCTCGGTGCCATCCGCGAGCATTATGCCGAGGAGCGCAACAAGCGGATGCAGTACACGCAGGAGACGAAAAGCCGCAAGGAAAACCTTGAGAAGCTCGCACTCGGCGCGGAGATCGTGCAGGGCACGCTCGAGCGTCAGGTAGACGTCCATGTCGGCGACGATATGCGCGAACTCATGAACGTCGAGATTCTGGTGGAGGATGACAAGATTGTCGCTATCCGCGGGTAAAAAAGCAAACGCGGTGCCAAAGGACCGCGTCGTCATCGGTCGCGTTGGCGCTCCGCACGGCATCCGTGGAGAAATGCGCGTCATCCCCCTGACCGATTTCGTCGACCGCTTCCGCGGGATGAAGGAGGTCATGGTTGGCGAGGAACGGCTGCATATCGAGAGCTGCCGCTTTCATAAGCAGTTCGTGATCCTGCGCTTCCGCGAGTATCCGGTGCGCGAGGAAGCCATGCATCTGACCGGGAAACTCCTGACCGTCGGCCGGGATGAAACCGTTCCGCTCGAGGAAGGTGTTTTCTACACCTTTGATATCGTTGGTTTGCATGTCTTTGATCCATCCGGTCAGGAAATCGGCGTGGTCGAGAACGTCATGCGTACGGGCTCGAACGACGTCTATCAGGTGCGGCGCTGCGATGGATCGGAGCTCCTCGTTCCGGCGCTCAAAGCCGTCGTGAAAAGCATTGACATCAAGGGCGGCCGCATGGTCGTCGCCATGCCGGACACATGGGACTGACGACCATGCGGATGGATATGGTGACGATATTCCCGGAAATGTTTCAGGGCGTATTTGGCGACAGCATCTTAAAGCGTGCGATGGATCGCGGCATCCTTTCCGTGCATTATACGAATTTCCGCGACTACTCCATGGATAAGCACCGGCATGTGGATGATTCACCGTTTGGCGGTGGCGCCGGCATGGTCCTGCAGGTTCCGCCGATGGCGCGTGCCGTGCGGGACCTGCTCGCGAAAACCGGCGAATACGAAAGCAGCCGCCGCGTGCTGATCCTGGATCCGTCTGGGCCGACCTTCACGCAGGAAAAGGCGAAGGAACTCGCGGGGTACGAGCAGCTCGTCTTCCTCTGCGGGCATTACGAAGGCTTTGATGCGCGCATCTACGATCTCGCGGACGAGCGCATCTCCATTGGCGATTTTGTCCTGACGGGGGGCGAGCTGCCGGCCATGGTAATCGCCGACGCGGTGGCGCGCATGCTGCCGGGCGTGCTCGGCGATGAGACCTCTGCGCCGACGGATTCGTTCTATGACGGGCTGCTGGAATTCCCACAGTATACGCGGCCAAGGGATTTCGAGGGCCGGGAGGTACCGGAGATCCTGCTTTCGGGCGACCATGCGAAAATTCGTGCCTGGCGCCGGGAGCAGTCCCTGCTCCGCACGGCAAAGTACCGGCCGGATCTCCTTCGCCGTGTATCTCTTGAGGAAGAGGAAAAGGCGTTTTTACGGCGGAACGGCTACGTGATAGAATAAAGGGGGAGGATTTGTTGTTCCCTCTACAGGCGTTGGTGGAAAACGTGTTCCGCCAACGCTTTTTTCATCTCGAGCAGGAAAAGATAAAAGAGTAGAGAAGAATAGTAGAGTTCCAGGGCCCTTGGAAGGTTAGGGGAGGAAAGAATATGAATTGGTTTCGAAATCTGCGGGTTGCGTACAAGATTGTCTGCCTGATTATCGTATCGGTACTCTCCATGGTTTCCGTCGGACTCACAGGCATTTCGTATCTGCGCAGTACCCAGTCTGCGATGGAGCAGATGGCAAACAAACAGGTGCAGGCGGTACAGCTCCTCGGCGACTGCTCGATCATTGTGCGTTCCATGCAGGCGCGTATTCTCGAGAACGTCAGCCTGACAGACCACGCGCAGATCGTCAAGAACAAGAAGAATATTCAGGAATACATGGATCAGTACGAGGATGCCTGGCAGAAGTATAAGGCACTCGGCGTAAACGGGGAGCAGGAGCCGACGATCGAGGAGCAGTGGTCAGCTTTCAAGGGGCACACGAACCAGATGCTCGATCTCTCGGTCAACGGCGATCAGCAGGCCGCCAAGAATCTTTATAATACGCAGGCCATCAAAGAAATCATCGGCTGGGATGACGCGATGCAGCCGCTTCGCAAGGACCTGACGCAGCAGGCCAAGGACCTCAATGAGCAGAACTCCGGTGCGGTATCCTCAGCGGTCGTCAACATGTCCGTGCAGGTCCTCGTAACGCTTCTGATCCTCTGCCTGCTCGGCTGGATGCTCATCAACACCATCCAGGAGCCGCTTCGCTCCATGATGGCAATCTGCGAGCGCCTTGGCGAGGGAGATTTCCGCGAGACGACGGCGCGCAGAGACCGCCGCGATGAGTTTGGCGAAATGGAGACGATGGTCGACACCATGCGCCAGAATCTCAGCAAGCTGATGGGGCATACGAACGAGTCGGCCAGCCAGATTGCTGCGGCGTCGGAAGAGCTGACGGCGAGTTCCCAGCAGTCCGCGCAGGCTTCCCAGCAGGTTGCGGACTCGGTACAGAAGGCATCAGAGGCCGTTACCGAGCAGGAAAATGGCGTGGCGACGAGCTCGCATTCGATTGAACAGGTCTCTCAGTCGGTCTCGCATCTCCAGGATGAGGCGGGCCGTGTCGCGGAGCACGCGACGGCTGCGTTCAATCAGGCGGTCAGCGGGTCCGGCGCAGTCCAGAATTCGGTCAATCAGATCCGCAGTGTCGAAAAGACGGTCGGCGAGTCCGCGTCCATCGTCGACAAGCTCGGCGAGCGTTCGCAGGAAATCGGCCAGATTGTCGAGACGATTTCGGAGATCGCGGATCAGACGAATCTTCTCGCGTTGAACGCCGCCATCGAGGCGGCGCGCGCCGGTGAGCAGGGCCGCGGCTTTTCCGTTGTCGCCGACGAGGTCCGCAAGCTCGCAGAGGCATCGCAGGAATCCGCACAGCAGATTTCGGTGTTGATCAAGAACATCCAGGACGATACCGGCAATGCGGTCGCCTCGATGAAACAGGGCAGCTCGGCGGTCGCCGAAGGGGCGCAGTCGGTGGAAGAGCTGCGCAAGACGTTCGAGCAGATCAAGGATTACATCGACGATGTTTCGAAAGAAGTCGCACAGATGGCACAAGCGATTTCGGAGGTCGCCGATCATACCGGTGCGATATCTTCGAATATCGAGGATATCAACACGCAGGGCAACAAGGTTGCGGAGGAAATGGAAAGCGTATCCGCGGCGACGGAGGAACAGTCCGCCTCTGCTTCGGAAATCGCTTCGGCAAGCGATTCGCTCGCGCGGCTCGCGCAGGAGCTCCAGCAGAACCTCCAGAAGTTCCGCTTCTAAAAGTGTATGCATGGATAAAACAGGAGGGCGGCTGCCATTTGATTGGCAGCCGCCCTCCTTTCTGCATGATCTGCTTTTAATTTTTTGTTTCTTCCTCTTGTGCGAGAATTCGCCGGATGTCGGTCTCATTCACCGTTACATAGAGTGTCTTCTGATTGGTGAAGATCACGAATCCCGGTTTTGCCCCGGATGGCTTCTTGACATAGCGGACCTCGGTGTAGTCGACGGGTACCTGCGAGCCGCCGCGCGCCTGGGAAAAATAGGCGGCGAGGCTTGCAGCCATGTCAACGTCCTCGTCGTGCAGCGGCGCGCCGCCGTTGCACAGGATGACATGAGAACCCGGAATATTTTTCGTATGGAACCAGGTATCGTTATACCGCGCGGTCTTGCACGTCAGCTTATCGTTCTGGTAGTTGTTCTTGCCGACAAGAATGTCGAGACCGTTTTCCGTACGGAAATGGAACGGGCGGGCCGGCTTGTCGTTGTTTTTCTTCTTCGGCTTTTCCTTCAGATAGCCGCCAGCGACCAGTTCGTTATGGATTTCGTTGATTTCCGCAAGACTGGAGGATGCGAGCAGGGAGGCCTCGATGCTCGCAAGATACTGGATGTTTTCG
Organism: Selenomonadaceae bacterium; assembly: GCA_022773425.1. GTDB lineage: Bacteria > Bacillota > Negativicutes > Selenomonadales > Selenomonadaceae > UBA2897. Next base: position 22,295 of record JALFBM010000072.1, on the reverse strand, counting down.
AGGCATTCCTGCTTTTGAACCTGCAGGAGCTCCTGTGCGCGCTGCAGTTTGTTGTATTTCTTGTAGCAGGCCTGCATGTTCTCGACCATCGTCAAGCGCTGGTCGAGCGGGATCGTCATGGTCTCTCCGTCCGCGCTGTAGATATTGGGGACCGTGATCGTCGGGTTCTCCCGGTCGCGGAACTGGTATTGATAGGTCATGAGGTTGTCGCCGCGCACGCGCCAGATATCCGCGTTTTCCGCTTCTTCGATTTCTTTCTCCAGCTTTTGCAGCTTGTTCTGCGCGCGGTTCTTTTCGTTTTTGACGAGTTTTTTGAATCGATCCTTGTCGGGGAGAACGTAGGAGCCGGCGAGCGTGTCCGCCTTCTCGAGCATGGCGCTGATCGTTTCGAAATGCAGGGCGGTCGCATCCGGCAAATAATGCAGCGGGAACGAGCTCATCGCGAGAATTTTCTGGTGTTCGTCGACGAGGAGGACGGGATCTGGATGCTCGCGGTCGCAGACTTCACAAACCTCCTTTATCGCGTTTTTTACCGACGCGAAGTCGACCGCTTCTAAATCATGGATGCGCGTGGATGGGGCGAGACCAGCGGAAAAGCAGATTTCCTTTACCGTGACGGGGCCAAAGCCCTGGCAGGCGCCGAGAATCGCTTTGTCGAGCCGTTTCTCCGGATCCGCCTGCACGACGTCCAGGATATTATCAAGATCATCGCGGAATACGTTTTGCTCATTCTGTGCGGGCGGCAGCTCGTACTCCTGTCCCGGCAGGACGGTGCGGACCCGGCTGCTGTTTTCTCCAATTTTTCGCAGGGCGTCGAGGATCTTGCCGTCCTGCACCAGGATGATGTTGCTGTATTTGCCCATGAGCTCGATCACGAGTGTTTTTGTGACGATGCGGCCGCCTGCTGCAAGCGAGTCGACATCGAGGAGCAGCAGGCGGTCGAGCCCATGCTGGCGGATCCCGGCGATGCGGCCGGTCTCGAGCTGTTTGCGCAGCACCATGCAGAATACCGGAGGCTCCGGTGGATTCTCAAGATTCTTCGTCAGCAGATGCGCCGACGGGTTCTGCGAATTGGTCGAGATCTGCAGCAGGTGATTTTCTCCAGGCTGCCGGATCGACAGGATGATGGACTGTTTGTTCGGCTGTGTGATTTTATCGATGCGGCCGCCCGTAACCGCGCGGCTTAGCTCGCGCACCAGCGCGTGCATAGAAAAGCCATCCAGACTCATGAGGAAAGGCCTCCATTCTTTTTTTCTCAAAACGATTATAACATTTCGCTTCAGGCTGGTCAAAAATCCCCGCTGCCGTCTTTTCTGGAAAAGGACTTGACAGGGACGTGGTTCTCCGCTATGATAAAGGTAGAAACAGTTGAATACGGATCATCTAGAGCGACGGAGGGACTGGCCCAATGAAGTCGCGGCAACCACAGACGTGCGTAGTTTGAACGGTGCCAATTCCACAGGTTTTACCTGAAAGATGAGAGAAAAAGAAGGCTCTCCTTTCGGAGGGCCTTTTCCTTTGTCTGTGCGAGCTGAAAGTAAGATGCGGTTCAACGGAAAAAAACGATGCGCGCGGCCCTTTCTTTTCGGCCGCGCGGAGTAACAGGAGGTAAGATGCATGAGCAAGAAACGTATGTTATTTACGTCCGAGTCGGTAACGGAGGGGCATCCGGATAAGCTCGCCGACCAGATTTCGGACGCCATCCTCGACGCGATTCTCGAAAAAGATCCGCAGGGGCGTGTGGCGTGTGAAACGCTCGTGACGACAGGGCAGGTGCATGTCGTCGGTGAGATCTCGACGTCGTGCTATGTCGATATTCCGAAAATCATCCGCAAGACGATCCGCGAGGTCGGCTATACGAAGGCTGAGTACGGGTTCGACGCGGATACGGTGGGGATCCTCGTATCGCTCGATGAACAGTCGCCGGATATCGCGCAGGGCGTGGATCAGTCCCTCGAGGCGCGCGAGGGTGAGATGGATGCCGCGGACGCAGTCGGCGCCGGCGACCAGGGCATGATGTTCGGTTATGCGACGAATGAGACGCCGGAGTACATGCCGCTGCCGATCGCACTGGCACATCGTCTCTCGTACCGTCTCGCACAGGTCCGCAAGGACGGCACGCTCCCGTACCTGCGCCCGGATGGGAAAACGCAGGTCACGGTCGCTTATGAGAACGGCAAGCCGGTTTCGGTGGAGACCATCGTCATCTCGACGCAGCACGATCCGGAGATTTCCCTCGAGCAGATCCGCAAGGACCTCATCGAGAAGGTCATCCGCCCGGTGGTGCCGTCCAAGCTTCTAAAGGACGATACGCGACTTCTCGTCAACCCGACCGGCAAGTTCGTCATCGGCGGCCCGCAGGGGGATTCTGGCCTGACCGGACGCAAGATTATCGTCGACACGTATGGCGGCTGGGCCCGTCATGGCGGCGGCGCGTTCTCCGGAAAGGATCCGACAAAGGTCGACCGTTCGGCCGCTTACGCAGCCCGTTACGTTGCGAAAAACATCGTCGCAGCCGGTCTTGCCGACCGCTGCGAGATCCAGCTCGCCTACGCGATCGGCGTAGCGTACCCGGTTTCCGTCATGGTCGATACGTTTGGCACGAACAAGGTGCCGGAGGAGGATATCGAGAACCTCGTCCAGAAACATTTCGACCTGCGCCCGGCCGGCATCATCAAGATGCTTGACCTGCGCCGCCCGATTTACCGCCAGACGGCGGCTTACGGGCATTTCGGCCGCACGGATGTCGACCTGCCGTGGGAGCACACGGACAAGGCAGACGTCCTGCGGAAGGAAGCTGGCTTATAATCACAAAAAATGGGGTTGCGACAGGGACCATGACAAGGGTTCCTGCCGCAGCCCTTTTTTGCTGCAAACTTCTCTAGGCGAGAAAGAAGGAATTTTCTGTCAGCGAATCGAATATAGAACATAGAAAGAACAAACAGGAGGGAATGCTATGAAAGAATATTCCAGCGATCATTTGCGCAATGTGGTTTTTCTCGGGCATGGGAACTGCGGCAAAACGACGGTCCTCGACGCCTGCCTGTATCACACGGGAACCTCGAAGCGGAGGGGCAGCGTCGACGATGGAACGAGCCGACTCGACGTCCTGCCGGAGGAACAGGAGCGGAAGCTGACCGTCGAAATGAAGCTCGCGGCCTGTGAGTTCGGCGAAAACAAACTGAACCTTCTCGATACGCCGGGGTATCCGGACTTTGTCGGTGAGGCGATCGAGGGCATTGCCGCCGCCGATGCGGCGCTCTTCGTGATCTCGGCGCATTCCGGTGTGGAGGTGGAGACGGAGAAGCTTTGGCGGCTCGCTGCGGAGGCAGATCTGCCACGCGCCTTTTTCATCAACAAAATGGACCGCGAGCACGTAAATTTCCAGGCGACGGTTGACGAGCTCCGCGTGCGGTTTGGGCCTGGTATTGTGCCGGTGCAGCTGCCCATCGGACAGGAGGCTGCGTTCCAGGGCGTCGTCGACCTGCTCGCGATGCGCGGCAAGGTCGTGTTCCACGACGCGGAGGACTGCACGTTCACGGATATTCCCGAATACTTGGCAAAGGATGTCGCGGAGGCCCGGCAGGCGCTGATCGAGGCGGCGGCCGATTACGATGAGACCTTGCTGGAAAAGTATGTGGCGGGCGAGGAGATCGGAGAGGACGAGGTCACGGCGGCCCTGCTGCAGGGCATTTATCACGGCGATATCTTCCCGGTGTTCTGTGGCTCGGCGAAAGCGGATATCGGCATCAAAAAGCTCATGAACTGCATCGTGACCTACCTGCCGTCCCCGCTCGCTCGTGCCGCCGTCGGCACAAAACCCGATGGCAGCGACCTCGTCGAACGCAGGGCCGGGGATCCTTTTTCCGCGCAGGCGTTCAAGACGGAAATCGATCCGTCCGGTGGAAAGAAAACATACCTGCGCCTGTACTCTGGCGACTTGATGCCGGATACAACGGTAAAGAATACGACGGACGGAACCGATGTGCGAATCGGCAAGCTCATGGCGCTGCGCGGCAAGGAATCGCACCAGGTCGCGCACGCGCACGCCGGCGACATCGTGGTGACGGCTAAGCTCGGCTCGGTGGGGACGGGCGACACGCTTGCGGCACCGTCCGCGCCCATCGTGTACGAGAACCTAGCATTTCCCGAACCGATGCTGGAGATGGCAGCTGTGCCGATCAAGAAGGGCGACGACGACAAGCTGTTTGCGGCCATCGAAAAGGAACAGGAAGAGGACCATACCCTCGTCCTTCGGAGGGATGCTGCCGGCGGGCAGGCACTGCTTTCCGGAATGGGAGAAATGCACCTCGAGATGCTGCGCTCGAAGCTCGCGAGGAAGTATCATGCTGGCCTGGAACTCGTAAAACCGCGCGTCGCCTATCGTGAGACCATCCGCCAAACGGCAAAGGCCGAGGGCAAGTACAAAAAACAGAGCGGTGGACATGGGCAGTACGGCGACGTATTCCTCGAGGTCGAGCCGCGTGAGCCTGGGTCCGGCATCCTGTTCACGGAAAATGTCTTTGGGGGCGCGGTGCCGAGGCAGTTTATCCCCGCCGTCGAAAAGGGCGTGCAGGAAACGCTTGAGCAGGGGATTTACGCAGGGTTCCCGGTCACGGACATCCACGTGAATCTTTACGACGGTTCTTCACACAGCGTGGATTCGTCGGAGGCCGCGTTCAAGGCGGCGGCCGCCATCGCCCTGAAAAAGGCCGTGCGCGATGCCAGTCCAACCCTGCTCGAGCCCATGGATTCTGTCGACGTGCAGACGCCAGAATACTACGTCGGCGACGTCATCGGGCGGCTTTCCGGAAAGCGGGCGCGTATCCTCGGAACGGAGTTACAGGGCAAAGATATGACGGTCATCCACGCTATTGTTCCAGAAGCCGAGCTCTACGCGTACGCGACGGAACTGCGGTCACAGACACAGGGACGCGGGACCTTTACGCGTGCGTTCCTCCGCTATGAGGAAGTTCCCGAAAAGCAGACGCAGGAAATCCTCGATGCGCAGGCCGAAAAACGCGAAAAGCAGAAATAAAGAATAAGCAGGGAAACGAAACGGGAGGCCGACTCGATAAGGCTTCCCGTTTTTTGACCGAAAGTATTGACAAGCCGCGCAAGCACGGCTATAGTAGTATTGTTATAAAAGAATTTTCGATATAAAATGGGTGTCTTCGAACAGCCATTTTTCTTTGTGGAAACACAAGTTGGATGTGCTTTCATCGGTATAGGAGGCAGATTTTAAAGTATGAGTATGATCACCAATGACAAGCTTCGGAACATCGCGATTATCGCACATGTCGACCACGGCAAAACGACGCTCGTCGATGCCATGCTGAAGCAGAGCCATGTGTTCCGCTCGAATGAGCAGGTAGAGGACCGCGTCATGGACTCCGGCGATATCGAGCGTGAGCGCGGCATCACCATCCTGTCGAAAAATACGGCCATCATGTATAACGGCACCAAGATCAACATCGTGGATACCCCGGGCCATGCCGACTTCGGCGGTGAGGTCGAGCGTGTCCTGAACATGGTCGACGGCGTCCTGCTGCTCGTCGACGCCTTCGAGGGCCCGATGCCGCAGACGAAATACGTGTTGCGCAAAGCACTCGAACAGCATCTGAAGCCGATCGTCGTCATCAACAAGATCGATAAGCCGAACCAGCGCGTTGACGACGTCTACGACGAGGTCCTCGAGCTCTTCATGGAGCTCGACGCGGATGACGACCAGCTTGATTTCCCGGTCATCTACGCGACGGCGCGCGATGGCATCGCGAAATACCATATGGAGGACGAAAACGATAACCTCGAGCCGCTGATGGGGACCATCGTCAAAGAGATCCCGGCTCCGCACGGCGATCCGGATGGCCCGCTCCAGCTCATGGTCACGACGCTCGAGGCCGATGACTATGTCGGGCGCGTCGCGGTCGGCCGTATCAGCCGCGGCAAGGTCCATACGAACCAGAACGTCGTCCTCATCAACGGCGATCAGGAGATCAAAGCGAAGATCGGCAAGGTCTTTGTCTATCAGGGCATGCAGCGCGTGGAGGTCCCGGAGGCGTCGATGGGCGAGATCGTCGCTCTGACTGGCCTTGGCGACGTCAGCATCGGCTACACGGTCGCAGACGCAGAGCAGCCGGAAGCCCTGCCGGCCATCCGCATCGATGAGCCGACGCTCTCGATGACGTTCGGCGTCAACACGAGCCCGTTCGCGGGCCGCGAGGGCGAGTTTGTCACCTCGCGTCATCTGCGCGAGCGCCTCTACAAAGAAGTCGAAACGAACGTTGCGATGAAGGTCGAGGACACCGATTCGCCGGATGTCTTCAAGGTTTCGGGACGCGGCGAACTGCACCTCTCCATCCTTATCGAGGAAATGCGGCGCGAGGGCTATGAGTTGCAGGTCGGTAAGCCAGAGGTCGTCTACAAGACGATCAACGGTCAGCTCTGCGAGCCGATCGAGAACCTGACGGTCGAGGTTCCGCAGGAATATATGGGTGCCGTCATGGAAGGTCTCGGCACACGCAAGGCGGAGCTCACGAATATGACGGAGACGGCAGGCTACATGCGTCTTGAGTTCACGATCCCGGCGCGCGGCCTGATCGGCTTCCGCTCGGAGCTGCTGACGAGCACGAAGGGCAATGGCATCATGAACCATGTCTTCCACGGCTATGCGCCGTATAAGGGCGACATCCCGGGCCGTACGCGCGGCTCGCTCGTCGCGTTCGAACAGGGAGAGACGACCGGCTACGGCATCTATACCCTTCAGGACCGCGGCACGATGTTCATCAGCCCGGGCGAGCAGGTCTACGAAGGCATGATCGTCGGTGAGAACTCCCGCGAGAACGATATCGACATCAACCCGTGCAAGAAGAAGAACGTTTCGAACATGCGTACGTCGTCCTCCGATGAGGCAATCCGCCTGACGCCGCCGCGCATCCTGTCTCTCGAGCAGGCCATCGAGTACATCAACAACGATGAGCTCGTCGAGGTCACGCCGAAGAGCATCCGCCTGCGCAAGGCGATCCTTGACCGTACGGTTCGCGGCCGCGCGGCAAAGAATGCCCGCAAAGGCTGATCCTGCGATTTCCACGATTTCATAGAACAAAGAAAAGCTGCTATCCGAACACGATGGGTTCGGATGGCAGCTTTTTTCGATAAAAAAAGCCTTCCACTCTAGGGAAGGCGGCTTTTCAAGCCTCGCGATTCAGCAGGGCTTCCTTTAGCTGTCGGTATTTTCTCGTATAGTACGGCCCGTTCTGCGCCTCACGGTGATCGAAGCCGTAGGCGCGGCGGCTGACCGCGAGGATAGGCGGGGCCTGGATACGCTTGGCAACGGCCATACCGGTGAACAGATTCCACCAGCGTTCGAGATCGGCGATGAAGTCCTTGGGTGTCGGGAAATATTTCTTGACCAGGCCTTTTTCGCAGCCGATGTGTTCCTCGACCGTGCCGTCCTGGTACCAGACGAGCAGATCTTCTGGCGTCGCCTTGCGCCAGCGTTCGATGAACGAGCGGAACAGGTAGTCGTGATACGGGTACTTGATCGGATCGCCCTTGCCTTCGTCCACGTTCTGTGCGGAGGAGAGTTCGGCGGACGGCACGATGTCGATGATGCCCTGCGGCACGACTTCGCGGTGATAGATCTCCTCGTTCATATAGCGGGCGAGGTCGTAGACCTGATGCTTCCAAAGGTCGGCGAGCGCCGCGAGAAAACCGGACTGATCCCCGTAAAGTGTTGAGTAGCCGACCGTCGTCTCCGCTTTGTTGGCGTTGCAGGTAAAGCCTCCGCCGAAGGCCGCTGCCGCACCAGCGAGCACGCGTGCCGAGCGGTCGCGCGCCTGAATATTTTCCAGGACAAAGGACGAGACCGAAAGGTGTTTTTCCGTGCCGTCCTTTTGCAGTGTGACCGGGCAGGATTCAAGCTGCGCCCTGGTATGATCGACCGATTCCTGGATGGGAACAATCATGTACTCGCAGCCGAGACGTTCGGCGAGCTGCTGCGAAAGGCCCTTGGTCGTCTCCGAGTTGAAGACGCTCGGCATATTGATGAGCAGCAGGTGCTCCGGGCCGACGACCTGACAGTAGAGCGCAGCGGCGACCGCAGAATCGATGCCGCCGGAAATGCCGATGACGACGTTCTTCATATGAATGTTTTCGAGGAAACGGCGCACGCCGTAATGCAGGGCGCGATAAATGTGCGCGACTTCCTTTTCCGGCTTCTGGACGGCGGCCGGGCGGCTGCTGAGACTGTCGAGATCGAAGATCTCCAGGGATTCCCGGTATTCCGGCGCGACCGAAACGACCGACCCGTTTTCATTGTAGACCGTGCTCGATCCGTCGAAGGTGTAGATGGTCTTACCGTTGTTCTGCAGACCGATGCAGTTGACGTAGAAGAGCGGCGCGTGCGCCTCTTTTGCCTGTGCACTGAACACGCGGTTGCGCTTGTCGTTTTTGCCGAGCGTATACGGCGACGCGGAGATATTCACGTAGAAGTCGATGGGTTCGCCGTGCTCGAGTAGCTGCAGCGGCGCGACCTCATAGTCCTCGCTCCATCCGTCCTCGCAGAGCAGACAGCCGACCTGATAGTTTTTTCCCCCGAGTTTCAGGGATACCGGCGACAGCAGGGCGGCCGGCGTCGTGCCGAGCTCGCGCGCCAGTTTCTGCAGGCTGAAGAAATGCCGCGTATCGTCGAACTCGCGGTAGTTTGGCATCAAGGTCTTGATGACAAACGGGTAGGGCATGCTGTCCGGATGTACGAGCTTCCCGTCCTGTGCGGTGAAAAAGGCGTTGTATTTGCGCACGCGGCCGTCGTTGTTCTTTTTTGTCCAGTCCGCCGCGATGTTGCCGAACATCACGCAGATGCCTTTCGAAGCCGCGATGATGTCCTGTCCGTAGGACTCGCAGTCGCGGATAAAGGACTCCTGCTCCCACGTATCGCCGAGCAGGTAGCCGGGAATCGCCATCTCCGGAAAGAGGATGAGTCCCGCGCCCTGCTTTTTCGCATCGGCGATCATGCGGAGCATGGTCGCTGCATTTCGATCCGGGTGCCCCGGAATGACCTCCATTTGTGCTATAGCAATCGGTAACAAAGAAATACACCTCACCAAAAGTCAACGTGAACAGGGGAATATGAGATTATTTTACCATAAAATTGCGGAAAAAGGGGGGATACGATGCGATAAGATAGGCAGAATGACATCTTTTTTTGCTTTGCATAGTTACAAAGCAGACGTTCTGTGGTATAATGACGAAAAACAATTGTATAGAATTTTATCAACCTGTATATAGAGAAAGGAATGTTGTCATGTATTATTCGAGTACGCGCGGGGATGCGGAGAAAAAGACTTCGGCAGAGGCAATTCTCGAGGGGCTTGCCGCAGATGGAGGCCTTTTCGTGCCATCGGAGATTCCGCAGCTCGGTATATCCTTTGTGGATGCTCTGCTCGGGCTCAGCTATGAGGAACGCGCGGAAAAGGTGCTTGCGCAGTTCCTGACCGATTACACGGAGCAGGAATTGCATGCCTGTGTAGACCGCGCGTACAACCGCGGGAACTTTGATGCTACGGCATGCAAGCGCGCCGAGGTCCGAGCACCGGAAAACGCGCCTTTCCCGGTGCTCGAGCTCTGGCATGGCCCGACGAGCGCGTTCAAAGACATGGCTTTGCAGCTGCTGCCACAGCTCATGCGGACGGCGCTCCAAAAGACGGGCGCAAAGGAGCGTGTGCTAATCCTCGTCGCGACGTCCGGCGATACGGGCAAGGCGGCGCTCGAGGGCTTCCGCGATGTCCCGCAGATCTCGATCCTCGTGTTTTACCCCGAGGGCGGTGTCAGCCGGATCCAGTATTTGCAGATGGCGACGCAGGAGGGCGGGAATGTCAACGCGACGGCAATCCGCGGCAACTTTGACGATGCGCAGAGCGGCGTAAAGGCGATTTTCTCCGATGCGGCTTTTAATGCGCAGCTCGCCTCGCAGGGCGTGCGGCTCTCCTCCGCCAACTCCATCAACTGGGGCCGGCTCGTCCCGCAGATTGTCTACTATTTCAGCGCCTATGCTGACCTTGTGGAAGAGGCCACGATCAAGATGGGCGATGCCGTGAATTTCTCGGTGCCGACCGGCAATTTCGGCGATATCCTCGCGGCGTACTATGCAAAGCGCATGGGCCTTCCGATTCACAAGCTGATCTGCGCCTCGAATGCGAACAACGTGCTGACCGACTTCCTGACGAGTGGAACCTACGACCGGAACCGGGCCTTCTACAAGACCATCACGCCATCCATGGATATTCTGATCTCTTCGAACCTCGAGCGCCTGCTCTACCATATGACCGAGGACAAGGCACGTGTCAAGGGGTGGATGGCGGAGCTCGCAAAGACTGGCCGCTATACCGTCGACGCCGGGACGCTGGCAAAGATCCGCGAAACGTTCGCGGCGAGCTGGACCAGCGACGAACAGACGAAAGCGACCATTCACGATGTATTCGAGCGCAGCCATTACGTGCTCGATACGCATTCCGCGGTCGCCTGGCACGCGGCGGAGACCTACCGCGAGGAGACGGGCGATGAGACGCCGGTTATCGTTGTCTCGACGGCGAGCCCGTACAAGTTCAACGCAAGCGTCCTCGAGGCAATCGGCGTCGATACGGAAGGGCTCGACGAATTCGCGATGCAGGATAAATTGCACGAGGTCAGCGGCCTTGCCATCCCGTATGGCCTATCCTCTCTGCGCTCGAAGGAAATCCGTCAGAAGGGCGTCTGCAGCCGCGCGGAAATGCGCGATGCGATCCGGGCATTCATGAAAAAACAGGATTGAAGAATAGGGAACTTTTCGATAAATAATTTCCAACAATTAAATACGTACAGATGTTTGACATTTATGATTGAATAAGCTATTATAATAGCTGTGAGACGGGGAGCAGGCGGATGCGAACCGATTCACGAGATATGCTGAATTTTCAATGAAAGAGGTTGAAAGTACAATGGCAAACATCGATCTGAGTCAGTACGGAATCACTGGCACGACGGAAATCGTCTACAACCCTTCTTACATGAAGTTGTTTGAAGAGGAGACGAAACCGGGCCTGACTGGTTATGAAGTCGGCGAGGTTTCCGATCTCGGTGCTGTCGACGTCAAGACGGGTATCTTTACGGGCCGCTCCCCGAAGGATAAGTTCATCGTTGACGATGCTACTTCTCACGACACGGTTTGGTGGGACAGCGAGGCGTATCACAATGATAACCATCGCGCTACGCCGGAAGCTTGGAAGGCCGTTAAGGATCTTGCGAAGAAAGAGCTCTCCAACAAGAAGCTCTATGTCGTAGATGGGTTCTGCGGTGCGAACAAGAACACGCGTATGGCTGTCCGCTTCATCATGGAAGTTGCATGGCAGGCACATTTCGTACGCAACATGTTCATCAAGCCGACGCCGGAAGAGGAAGCAAACTTCAAGCCGGACTTCGTTGTCTACAACGCTTCGAAAGCGAAGGTCACGAACTGGAAAGAGCTCGGCCTCCATTCCGAGACGGCAGTTCTCTTCAACCTCACGGAAAAAGAGCAGGTTATCATCAACACCTGGTACGGCGGTGAGATGAAGAAGGGCATGCTCTCGATGATGATGTACTTCCTCCCGCTGAAGGGCATCGCTTGCATGCACTGCTCCGCGAACACGGATAAGCAGGGCAAGAACACGGCAGTCTTCTTCGGCCTCTCCGGCACGGGCAAGACGACGCTGTCCACGGATCCGAAACGCCTCCTCATCGGCGATGATGAGCACGGCTGGGATGATGACGGTGTGTTCAACCTTGAGGGCGGCTGCTACGCAAAGGTTATCGACCTCGATCCAGAGGCTGAGCCGGATATCTTTGGTGCCATCAAGCGCAACGCTCTGCTCGAGAACGTCGTTCTGAAAGACGGCAACAAAGTTGACTTTGATGATGCAAGCATCACGCAGAACACGCGTGTTTCCTATCCGATTGACCATATCAAGAGCACGGTCAAGGACTTCATCAGCACGAAGAGCGCTGGCCCAGCGGCTAAGAGCGTCATCTTCCTCGCAGCAGATGCGTTCGGCGTTCTGCCGCCGGTTTCCATCCTGACGCCGGAACAGATGCAGTACTACTTCCTGTCCGGCTTCACGTCCAAGCTGGCTGGCACGGAGCGCGGCATCACGGAGCCGACGCCGACGTTCTCCGCTTGCTTCGGTCAGGCATTCCTCGAACTCCCGCCGACGAAATACGCACAGGAGCTCGTAAAGCGCACGAACGCGAACGGTGCGCGTGCATACCTCGTCAACACCGGCTGGAACGGCTTTGGCAAGCGCATCTCCATCAAGGATACGCGCGGCATCATCGACGCCATCCACAGCGGCGCTATTGACAAGGCTCCGACGAAGAAGATTCCGTATTTCAACCTCGAGATTCCGACGGAGCTGCCAGGTGTCAACCCGGACGTTCTCGATCCGAAAGACACGTACAAGGATCCTTCGAAGTCCGCTTGGGACTACAAGGACGAAGGCGAGTGGGATATCCGCGCAAAGAAGCTTGCTAAGATGTTCATCGAAAACTTCGATAAGAAGTATGCTTCCGATAAGCATGGCAAGACGCTCGTTGCTGCTGGCCCGCAGCTCTGATTCCATGCGAATCCAGAATAACGCAAAGAAAAAGGTATCTAGGAAACTAGATACCTTTTTTTGTATTGGATTTTGCGTTCCATCGGATCGAGCCAAGGGTACAGGAGGCATCATGCCTCGGTAATCTGTCCGAATTGTGGATACCGATGGTTGAGCGTCGGCAGGACGAACGCGAGATTTTTGCTGCTGGCAAGGGTTTCCTGTGCGGCCTGCCTGGCCTGCAGCAGGATATCCATGTCGCTGAATACATCCGCGATTTTCAGGTCGGGCAGGCCGTGCTGCATGCGTCCAAAGAATTGTCCCGGCCCGCGAAGCCGCAGGTCTTCCTCGGCGAGCTTAAAGCCGTCACTCGTGGTCTCGAGGATATGCAGACGTTCCCGTGCGGTTTGCGTGCGGCTGTCAGAAACGAGAATGCAGAACGATGCGTACGGGCCGCGTCCAATCCGTCCGCGCAGCTGATGCAGCTGCGCAAGACCGAAGCGGTCCGCGTGCTCGACGACCATGATGCTCGCGTTCGGCACGTTGACGCCAACCTCGATGACAGTTGTCGAGACGAGCAGTTGGATTTGATTCTCGTAAAACGCCTGCATGACCGCGTCTTTTTCCGCCTCTTTCATCCTGCCGTGGATCAGGCCGACGCGCATATCGTGGAACAGTCCGAAGCGGAGCTCGTCGTAGATTTCCTCAGCGGACGGCAAGTCGCTTTCGTCGTTCTGTTCAATCAGGGGGCAGACGACATAGGCCTGCCGGCCTTCGGCGAGCTGGCTGTGGACATACTGATAGATCAGCGGACGCCGGTCCGTCTGTCGCACGAAGGTTCGGATCGGCTTGCGTCCAGGAGGGAGCTCTCGGATCAACGATACGTCGAGATCGCCGTAAACGGTCAGGGTCATCGTTCGCGGGATCGGCGTCGCGGTCATGACGAGCACATCGGGCACGACGCCGTTTTTCCCTTTTTTTTCTAGTTCCGCCCGCTGCGCAATCCCGAAGCGGTGCTGCTCATCCGTTACCACGAGGCCGAGTTTGTCAAAATGCACGCTTTCCTGTATCAGCGCATGCGTGCCGACCACGATATCGAGCGTGTGATTAGAGATGGCGTCGTAGACAGCCTGACGCTTTTTCGGCGTCAGATGGCCGGAGAGGAAGCCAATGCGTATGCCGAGCGGCGTTAAGGCGTTTTGGAACGCCTCGGCGTGTTGGCTCGCGAGGATTTCCGTCGGTGCCATCATCGCGCCCTGATAGCCGTTCTCCACCGTCTTGACGAGGGCGAGCATCGCGATGACCGTTTTCCCCGAGCCGACATCGCCCTGCACGAGGCGTCGCATCGGTACAGGGCTTTCCATATCGCGGACGATTTCCTGCCATACACGCTGCTGATCCCGTGTCAGGGAAAAGGGCAGGGCCTTGAGCAGCTGCTGGATGCTGTGGCCGTTCATGAGATGCCGGATGCCCTGCTGCTTTTCCTGCGCCCGCCGCCTTAGCAACAGCAGCCCGCACTGGATCAGATACAGTTCTTCGAACGCCAGGCGGTGCCGTGCGTCATGCAGCTGCTGCTCGTTCTCCGGAAAATGAATGGCGCGAAAGGCCTCGTATCGTGGCATCAGCGCGTAGCGCTGTTCGATGTCTTTCGGTATGACCTCCGGCAGCGTCGGCAGAGACGCGAAAAGCGTCTGCATCTCCTTGCGGAAAAACTTTTGATTCAGGCTTTCCGTCGCCGGATAGATCGGCAGGATGCCCGTATGCTGCTCGGCCGTGTCTCCCTCGTCGAGGACCTGGAACGACGAGGGGCTTTTCATCGCAAGCTGTCCGCGGCCGCCGTAGGCGTATTCGACCTTGCCCGCGACAAAGAGGCGCGTGCCGGGTTTTAGCTGCTTTTTTAGATACTTTTGGTTGAACCAGGTCACGCTGAGAAAGCCCGTACCGTCGCCGAGCATGACCGTGAGGATGGTGAGGCGGCCATTGCGTCCGGCACGCCGCTCCTGGACCTGCATGACACAGCCGGCCGTCGTCATGGACTCGCCCGGCTGCAGACGGGCGATCGGCGTCAGGACCGATTGATCTTCGTATGCGCGTGGGAAATGGGTCAGCATATCCGAGACGGTATGTATGCCGAGCCGTTCCAGCAGCTTCTGCTTCTTCGGGCCGATGCCTTTTAGATATTGGATTGGATCCGTTACGTTCACGTCATCACCTGAACTTGTTTGCAAGATAATTCTATTATAGCATAAAGATAGCGTAGATGCCCATCTGGTAACATTCGTGACGGCAGGCAGAGCCGGCAAGCGCTAGCATAGAGAAGGAGGCGGTAAGATGTACACGATCAGACGGAAACGGATCTATGAGGCAGCAGAGGCAGACGATGGGTACCGGATCCTGGTGGACCGGCTGTGGCCGCGCGGCATAAAAAAGGAGAACGCGCATTTGGACCGCTGGGCAAAGGAGATTACGCCAAGTAAGGAGATCCGCCAGCTATATCATCGCGGGGAAATGGACTTTGATTCCTTCGGGCTCGCGTATCTTGAGGAACTGGAGCGCAATCCCGCCGCGCAAAAATTTGCGGCGGACTGCAGGTCTCAGCTCGAAACGTCAAATATCACATTTGTGTATGGCGCAAAAAATCAGCAGGAGAACCATGTAATTGTCCTGCTAAAATGGCTGAATGATGTTTTAAAACAGACAAATACGAGCATAGACAAGACATAAGGTGTAACATTTTCGATATAGTGGGAAGAAAAGTGGCGAATTTAAGAAAAATTTACCACTTTTTTCTTACATCTGTCTTTCGAGGGTTGTCAAACGTGAAAAAATACGGTATAGTATACTGTATGAAAAAACAAACAGCCGCGATAATTATTATTTCGCGGTAAATGGGCTTTCATAACGAATAAAACATCCATTGGAGGGGTATCAGATGATGAAAAAAGACGATTCTAAAGAAAGAAACAGCTACTTCCTTGTAAAGGAAGAGATTCTGCCGGAAGCTATCAAAAAGACAATCCGCGTCAAAGAGATGCTCAAACGCGGCGACGCGCGCACGATCAACGAGGCGGTGGAGCGCATGGAGCTTTCCCGTTCGGCTTATTATAAGTACAAGGACTACGTCTTCCCGTTCTACGAGGCAAGCAAAGACAAGCTCGTCACCCTGACGTTCCTGCTCGAGCATAAAAAGGGCGTCCTTTCAAGCGTCTTGAACACGATTTCAAACGATGGCGGCTCTGTCCTCACGATCAATCAGGGCATCCCCCTGCAGGGTGTGGCAAACGCAACGGTTTCGATCGAGACGGCACATATGTCCGTCGATCTGGAGGCGCTGCTTGATAAGCTCCGCATGGTCAGCGGTGTCAAGCGCATTGAGGTTTTGGGACAGGCCTAACAGCAAGAAAAGGGGTGTGGCACATGGATAAGGAAATTTGCATCGGTCTTCTCGGCTCGGGAACCGTAGGAACAGGGGTGGCCCGGGTCCTCACGATGAACCAGCAGCAAATCCGGGAACGTGTGGGTGCATCTCTTGTCCTGAAGCGGGTTTTGGTCCGCGACCTGAAGAAGGAGCGCCCGGGACTCGAGGGCGTGGAGAAAACCGATCGGTTCGAGGACATCCTTGAGGATCCGGACATTCACATCATCGTCGAGGTCATGGGCGGGATTCATCCTGCAAAGGAATATATGCTACGCGCACTCGAAGCCGGCAAGCATGTCGTGACCGCGAACAAGGACGTCGTCGCAGAATACGGTCATGCGCTCTTTGACATGGCCGCAAAGCATCACGTGAACTTCCGCTTCGAAGCGGCGGTCGGCGGCGGCATCCCGATCATCACGCCGCTCAAGGAGTGCTTGACGGCAAACCGCATCACGAAAATCCTGGGTATCCTGAACGGCACGACCAACTATATGCTGACCAAAATGTCGGAATGCGGCAGCGATTACGATACCGTACTGAAAGAAGCGCAGGATAAGGGCTATGCCGAGGCCGATCCGACCGCGGACGTCGAGGGACTCGACGCTGCACGCAAGGCGGCGATTCTCGCATCGATTGCGTTCAATTCCCGCGTGAAGCTCAGCGATGTATCCGTCGAGGGCATCACAAAGATTACGCCGGAGGATATCAGCTATGCAAAGACACTTGGCTACACGGTGAAACTTCTCGTCGTTGGGACAGATTCCGCGGACGGGATCGATATCCGCGTCCATCCGGTATTCTTATCCTGCGAGCACCCGCTTGCGTCCGTGAACGGCGTCTACAACGCCATCTTCGTGCATGGCAACGCACTTGGCGATGCGATGTTCTACGGGCAGGGGGCCGGCTCGCTGCCGACGGCATCGGCGGTGGTCTCGGACGTCATCGCGGTGACAAGGGATATCGAGCGCGGTGAGATCACGTCGGTCGGCTGCACCTGCTACGAGGACAAGCCGATTTGCCCGCTCGAAAGAACGCGTTCGTCCTATTACGTGCGGTTGCTCGTCGACGATGAGCCGGGCGTACTCGGCCAGATCGCGACGGCATTCGGCAACGCTGGCGTCAGCCTGAACTCGGTTGTGCAGACGCGGCGCAATGTCGTTGACCACGCCGAGATCGTCGCCATCACGCATATCGTCGAACACGCGAAGGTCGAGCGCGCGATTGCGAGCCTGCGCAAACTGCCGGTCGTCGATGAAATCCGCAACATTATCCGCGTCGAGTCTGGGAGGTAAATCGGACCTATGGCAGAAGAAAAGACCATTCATGTTCGTGTGCCTGGGACGAGTGCGAACTGCGGCCCTGGATTTGATACCCTCGGCCTCGCCTGCACGATATACAACGATCTCGAAATCGCGCTGCGTCCGGATCCCGTGTTCGAAATCGAGATCACGGGAGAAGGCGCATCCGGCATCCCTCGCAACGCAACGAACGTCGTTTGGACCTCCGCACAGTATCTGTTGAAACAGGCGGGCCGTGAAAAAGAATTTCGCGGCGCGTGGATGCGCATGCACAACCGCGTCCCGGTTTCCCGTGGCCTCGGCAGCAGCGCGGCAGCCATCGTTGCCGGCCTCAAGGCCGCGAACGTCTGGATCGGCAATCCGTTCAGCCGCCGCGATCTCCTGCAGTTCGCCACGGCCATCGAGGGGCATCCCGACAACGTTGCACCGGCGATTTTCGGCGGCTTTACCGTCAATATCCAGGCGGACGGCGGCGAGACGGAGTGTTTTTCGTTTTTGCCGAAGCTGCGGCTAAAACTCGTCGTCGCCGTGCCGGATTTTCCACTCGCGACGAAGAAAGCGCGCGAGGTCCTGCCGGATCTTATCTCGCGAAGGGACGCGGTTTTCAATGCGGGGCGCGTTGGCATGATGATCGCAGCATTGGTCGAGGGGCGTGACCGCTATCTCACACACGTCTTTGAGGACCGCCTGCATCAGCCATACCGCGAGTCGCTGATTCCCGGCATGCCGCAGGTCCTCGAGGCCGCCAGGGAGGCCGGCGCCATCGGTGCGAGCCTCTCCGGTGCCGGCCCATGCCTGATCGCGTTTGTGCTCCAGGAAAGGCATAGAGCGCGGGAGGTTGGTGAAGCCATGCTGCAGGCATTCCGCGGCGCGGGTGTCACATCGCGCTATCTGCTGCTCGACCTCGATACGAAGGGTGCGCATGTTGTGAAGTCCGAAGAGAAAGCGTGACCCCATGCTAGAACCAAATTTTGTACAGGATATAGCTGAGCTGGGCGGCCGCTGCTTTCTTGTCGGCGGCTGGGTTCGCGATCACATACGGGGCGTTCCGGCGCATGACAAAGACTATATGGTGTCCGGCGTAGCCGCCGAGGCCTTTGAACAAACCTTCCCGAAAGCAAAAAAAGTCGGGAAGGCTTTTCCTGTGTACCTGGTCGAAATCGACGGTCGTTCCTCGGAGGTGGCTTTTGCGCGCATCGAAAAAAAGACCGGCCCCGGGTATACCGGATTTTCCGTGGATGCCTCCCCGAAGGTCACGCTTCTTGAGGATCTCTGTCGACGCGATACGACGATGAACGCTATGGCCATCGAGCTGATCCCGGCTGAGGGGAGGATGGAGCATCGGCTATGGGATCCCTATGGCGGACAAGGCGATATCGCCGCAAAAACGATTCGTGCGGTATCCGCGCATTTTTGCGAAGACCCGGTGCGTGCCCTGCGCGCGGCACGGCAGGCGGCACAGTTCGGCTTTTCCATCACCGAAGACACCTATGCGCTGATGCGTAAATGCCGGGATGAACTGTGCGGTGAGCCTTCGGAGCGGATCCAGGGCGAACTCAGTCGTGCCCTGGAGACGAGGCGGCCTTCCGTGTTTTTCCGCGCTTTGCAGCGCGCGGGTTTGCTGGAGGTCACGTTCCCCGAAATCCACGCGCTGATCGGGAAAACGCAGCCCGCGGCGTTTCACCCCGAGGGAGACGCCTTCGAGCACACGATGCTCGTGCTCGATACCGTGTCGGCGGGCTCGAGGGACAAGCTGGTGCGGTTCTGTGCGCTCACGCATGACCTCGGCAAAGGGGTGACGCCGTCTTCGATGCTGCCGCACCATTACGGACACGAGGAAAAGGGCGTCACGGTGCTGGAAGCGTGGAATCGGCGCATGACCCTTCCACGGGATTGGCGGAAAGCCGCACGCTTTGTCATCACCGAGCATATGCGTGCGGGGCGTCTCAAGCATCCCGGAAAGATTGTGCGTCTCCTGCTTTCCATCGAGTCGGCGGGGCTTACCGTCGACGGTTTTCGCACCATCGTGCGCGCGGATCATCACGGTCTGCCCTATTATCTGGAACACGCGACGGAAATTGTAGCCGCACTGCATGCCGTCCGCGGCGATAACCATCCGGATGGCATGCGAGGTCCCGCCGTCGGCGATTGGGTGCTGAGTCGGCGGATTGCACGCTTCAAGGCGTGGAAAAAAACTTATTTTGAGGAAGGAAATCCCACGGATTATCGCGAATAAAACAATAATAGAAGAAAAACGTTTATCCGCAGGGGGAATTTATATGGCAAACATCCTTCCATATAAAGGGCATTCGCCAAAGATCGCCGAAGATGTATTTCTTGCGCCAACTTCGGTTGTCGTCGGCGATGTGGAGATCGGAGAGGGTTCCAGCGTATGGTTCAACGCGGTGGTCCGCGGAGATTTCCAGCCCATCCGCATCGGGAAGTGCTCGAACATCCAGGACAACGCGACGATTCACGTCATGGGCGATACTCCGACGATCATCGGCGACGAGGTCATCATCGGACACAACAGCATCGTGCACTGCGAACGGATTGGCAGTCATACGCTGGTCGGCATGGGCTCCATTCTGCTCGGCTATACGGACATCGGAGAGAACGTCGTCATTGGCGCAGGCACGATGATTACACAGCATAAGAAGATCCCGTCGAATTCCCTCGTATACGGGAATCCGGCGCGCATCATCCGCGGCCTCCGCGAAGATGAGATCGAAGCGCTTCACGCTTCGGCCATGAATTACCGGGAAGTCGCCAAACGCTATAAAGCTGAATTACTATAACAAACTATAACAAAGGAGATTCTTTATCTCATGGAAAAAACACTTGTACTGATTAAACCGGATGCCTTTTCGAAACATTACAGCGGCGATATTCTCAAGCGCTACGAGCAGGAAGGCCTGCGCATCGTCGCAATGAAGCTGCTGAAAATGGACGAGCGCCTCGCGTCGATTCACTATGCGGAACATATCGGCCGTCCGTATTACAAGGATCTCGTCGGTTTCATGACCTCCGGCCCGATTGTCGCGCTGGTTCTGGAAGGCGAAGGCGCCATTGCCAAGGTGCGCCGGATCAACGGGAAAACCAATCCGGCTGAGGCTGAGGAGGGGACGCTCCGCAAGCAATTTGCGACGGCGAGCAACCGCAACGCCGTCCACGCGTCCGACAGCCCGGAGAGTGCAAATCGTGAGATTCACATCTTCTTTAACGAGACCGAAATCTACGACGGGACGTATACAATCCCGGACTAATCCGTCGTTTCAACGAGGAAACCGCAGGACATCTTTTGGACTGCGGTTTTTCTCATGCTCTTTCCAACCCCGCTTCCGTTCATTGACGGCTTTTTCTCAGCGGGGTATAATAGGGAATAGATTGGTTAAAAAATGGATGGTGAAATCGATGAAGGTTACCAAAGAAGATCTCGAAAACGTCGCCGTGCTCTCACGGCTCAGGATTCCCGAGGATCAGCAGCAGAAGTATATGCAGCAGATGGATTCTATCCTCACGTATATGGATAATCTGTCGGAGGTGGATACGACGGAGGTTAAGCCGACGACCTACGCCCTGCCAATGCAGAACGTATTTCGTGAGGACGTCGTGCGGCCGTCGCTCGACCGCGAAGCGGCCCTGCAGAACGCGCCACTGCGCGACAATGGCTATTTCAAGGTGCCGAAAGTTCTCGAGGGCTGATAGGGAGGAACTGTTTTGAGACTGTATGACAAACCAGCGCATGTCCTCCATGACATGCTGAAAAACAAGGAAATCACGGCAGCGGAGCTCACGAAGGATGTCCTCGCGCGCATCGATGAAGTCGAAGGGGATGTACAGGCCTATTTGACGCTGACGCGCGAGGACGCGCAGAAGCAGGCAGCGGCCGCAGATCAGAACATCGCTGCAGGCGGGAAGATCTCGTATCTTGAAGGCATTCCGGGCGCGATCAAGGACAATATCTGCACAAACGGCGTCAAGACGACCTGCGCGTCAAAGATCCTCGAACATTTTGTGCCGCCATATGATGCGACCGTCATCACGAAGCTCAAGAAGCAGCAGCCGGTTTTCCTCGGCAAGACCAATATGGACGAGTTCGCGATGGGCGGCTCCACGGAGAACTCGGCGTATCATGTCACGCGCAATCCGTGGAATCTCGACTGTGTGCCGGGCGGCTCCTCGGGCGGCTCCGCGGCATCGGTTGCCGCCGGCACGGCGATCTGGGCCCTCGGTTCCGATACCGGCGGATCCATCCGCCAGCCGGCTTCGTTCTGCGGCGTCGTCGGCCTGAAGCCGACCTATGGCCGCATTTCCCGCTACGGGCTCGTCGCCTATGGTTCGAGTCTCGACCAGATCGGCACGCTGACGCGCGATGTCACCGATGCCGCACATATCCTCGGCATAATTGCGGGGCAGGATGCGATGGATTCGACGTCGGCGAATGTCGAGGTTCCGTGCTTTGGCAAGGCACTGCGCGAGGATGTCAAGGGGCTTAAAATCGGCCTTCCGAAAGAATACTTTGTCGATGGCATGGATCCAGAAGTCGAGAAAGCCATCCGCACGGCCATCGAGGATTACAAGAAGCTCGGTGCAGAGGTGGTGGAGATTTCCCTGCCGCATACGAAATATGCGATTTCTGCGTACTATTTGATCGCGCCGGCTGAGGCCGCGACGAACCTCGAGCGCTACGACGGCGTCAGCTACGGCGAGCGTGTCGACGGGGAGGACCTCGTGCAGATGATGACGAATACGCGCACGGAGCTGTTCGGCGAGGAGGTCAAGCGCCGCATCCTGATCGGTAACTACGCGCTTTCCGCCGGTTATTCCGATGCGTATTACCTGTAGGCGCTGAAAGTCCGCACGCTCGTTCAGCAGGACTACAGGGACGCGTTCGAAAAGGTCGACGGGAGTCTGACGCCGGTGGCGCCTACGCGGGCGTTCACGATCGGCGGGAGGACGGCCTATCCGGTG
>JALFBM010000045.1 GCA_022773425.1 Selenomonadaceae bacterium | reverse complement strand
TATATTGAAGGAAAAGCACCCAGGGGAAAGTTTACGGAAACGATTGCCGGTGCTGTAGAAGAAGCCAAGGAAGATAAAGAAATGAAGGTGGAATATATGACATATTTCATGGAACTGCGCGAAAGAGAAGAACGTGGCCGTGCGGAAGGACGCGCGGAAGGACGTGCGGAAGGACGTACAGAAGGACGTGCAGAAGGAGAAAAGAATACGATCCTCGCGATGCTGAAGCATGGCATGCCAGCGGAGACCATCGCGCAGATTGTCGGCTGGACGAATGAGAAGGTCCGCGAATTGGGTCGTCTCCATGGAATTCTTTAACGGTAGGACATACACAAAGAGGAGGCGGGATCCTGTCTGGTCCTGCCTCCTCTTTGTGCGTGTCTGTTTCGCATGGCGAACGGAAAGGAAGAGGATAGCGTATGAATTCTTGGAAAGCAAGGGCTGCGGGCTTTGCCGCAGTATGGGCTTTTTTTGCCGCGAGCGGTCTGCCCACGGAGGCTGCGGCCGCGGAGACGGCTGTGCCGGTGCAGGGCGTGGCGGCCTCGGACCACTTGGCTGCGGCTTTCGCGCCGCAAGGAGCGGCGGGAAAACACGCGGTGGAGGTGCAGGTAGAGTACCTCGACGGGCGGTTTTTCAAGGAGCGGAATGTCAATCTTTGGAACGTACATGTTCTTTGGCAGAACAGCGTGGTGCATCATACGGCGGTATCGTATGGCTTTACGCTGGAGCGGGCGCTCGGGTATACATCGGATGATGGTGTGTATAGGGATTCAGAGGCGGCTGGACTCGGCCCGGCCGTGCAGCTTCGCCGGGAACGCTCGCTGGGCGGCAAATTCACGGCGAGCGTGGATGGGAGCGGTTCGTTGCTTTTCTACAACCACGCGCATCCGGCGAGGGGCCGCGCCTATGGCTTTTTGTGGCGCATCGGCCCGCGGCTCACGTATCATGCGACGGACCGGGACTCCATCAGCCTCGCGTATCTGTTCCATCATTCTTCGAACGGTATGAAAAGCCATAATCCAGGGTATAACGGCGTCGGCTTTTCATTCGGCTATCGCCGCGAGCTCTGAATCTGTTTTGGCGGTGCGGCACCGTTTTCGCGAGCGTTATGCGTGCGCTCTTTTTGTCAGGGTCATCGGGACTTCCTGCACGGCGAGGGCGTTTTTGCGCATGGCTTCGGAGGTGCGGCGGGCCCAAATGGCCTTAACGCGCTTTACGTACTCGGCCTCGGTCAGCGGATGGCGGCGCTCCCGCTCGAGGTGCTCGCGGATGACCTGCAGGAACGCATCGCTTAGGGGGATATCCCGCATGGCGAGCAGGCTCTGCAGCGTCGTATCGACGAAATAGAGATGCAGACATGCGTCAGCGAGGCTCTTGTCCGTCGGATGCTGCGCTTCCTTTAGCGCAGCGAGCGAGAACGGGGCGTCGCCCCAGCCGTCCTTAAAGATACCGTCGATTTGGTAGAGCAGGAACAGCACATCGTCCTCTTCATAGAGCGCGAACGTCATCTTCCCCGTGCGGAACGCCTCGGCCGCGATGACATCGTGGCGCGAGAGCTGCAGAATAAACATCATGCCGTTGATGTCGATTTGGAACATGGCGCCGTCCTGCTGGCGCCGGATCGGCAGAGGGAATTTCTCGCCGACGATGAAGTTGGTATAATTGGCCATATCGTTTAACATCCTTTCGATTTCTTTGGGAATCCTTGCTTTATTCTATCATATTTTCCTCCCGTTATGGTATACTATGAACAGGAGAGTGACGGAAATGAGCCTGAACGATACGCCGCGGGCGAACCGCCTGCATATCGGCCTTTACGGGCGGCGCAACAGCGGAAAGTCGAGCCTGCTCAATGCGCTGACGGGGCAGTCAGTGGCGACGGTCTCGGATGTCGCGGGTACGACGACGGATCCCGTCTACAAGGCGATGGAACTGCACGGCATCGGACCGGTCGTGTTCATCGATACGGCGGGGTTTGACGATGTGGGAAAGCTCGGCCGGTTGCGCGTTGAAAAGACGGAACAGGCGGCAAAGGAGACCGATATCGCGCTCGTCCTTTTCGCGGACGAAGCGGATGAGACGATGGAGCGGGAGCTCGCCTGGGTCAAATGGTTTCAGAAGGCAAAGACGCCGGTAATACCGGTTGTCAGTCAGATCGATACGATGGACGACGGTGGCGCGCGCCTCTTGATGCTCGTGCGCAATGCGACGAGACTCGAGCCCGTCGCGGTCAGTGCAGCGGAAAAGCAGGGCATCGATCGCCTGCGCGGCGAAATGATCCGGCAGCTGCCGGAGGGGTACGAGCAGGAGAGCATTACGGGGGATCTCTGCTCGGCCGGTGACGTCGTATTGCTCGTGATGCCGCAGGATATCCAGGCACCGAAAGGGCGGCTGATCCTGCCGCAGGTGCAGACGCTTCGCGAGCTGCTCGACAAGAAATGTCTCGTGATGAGCTGCACGACGGATAAGCTCGACGAGACGCTTTCGGCGCTGCGGCAGCCGCCGGCGCTGATCATCACGGATTCGCAGGCTTTCCGTACGGTGCATGCGAAAAAACCGGCAGAGAGTCGGCTCACGTCATTTTCCGTGCTGTTTGCCGGGTATAAGGGCGATATCGACTATTTCGCGGCGTCGGCGAAACAATTGACGGCGCTTCCCAGGAACGCGCATATCTTAATCGCGGAGGCCTGCACGCATCGGCCGCTTTCCGAGGATATCGGGCGCGTCAAGATCCCGCGTTTGTTGATGAAACGGCTCGGCAAGGATATTCGCATCGATGTGACGGCGGGCCGGGACTTCCCCGAGGATCTTTCGGGCGTGGACTACGTGATCCACTGCGGCGCCTGCATGTTCAATCGAAAATACGTACTAAGCCGTGTGGAGGAGTGCCGCCGCCAGCACGTGCCGATGTCGAATTACGGGATCACGATTGCGGCGCTGCTCGGTATCCTGGATGACGTCGAGCTGCCACACTGACAAATCCACTGGCAAAGCAAGGGAGAAGGTGTTTTTTATGAAAAGAACAAAGAAACATTCCTGTGTTTTCGCGCTGCTCGGCCTGTTGGCTGTCCTGCTCGCCCTGTTGCCTGTGCAGACGGCGCAGGCGGACGGCTGGTATTGGATCAGCTCGAACGATAAGTACAGCAAGTTCTTTGACCCGGTGTCGGTCGTGACGCAGAGCTCGGTAAAGACGCATCACGGCGAGGTGCCGACGCGCATCGACGCGGTGACAAAGACGACGTTCAGCTATGGCGGTGCGAAGGAGACCATCGCGAACTACCGGCTCGGGCATCGGATCTCGAATCCGGCGAATCTCGGCTACAGCATCGCGACGGTCAGCATCAATCCGCAGAACCGTACGATACAGTATCTGAACGAGACGTTCTTTACGCCGCAGGGGCAGCCGGTCTGGCGCTCCGGCGAGGCGGGCCGCATCAAGGAGGTCAACAGTCAGGAATTCGACGAAGATTTCTATACGGCCATTCTCGACCAGGCGACCGGCAAGGACGATGAGACGAACCGCCGCACGGCAAAAGACCGCTGGCTGATGCTTTGGGAGGACGCAGCGGCCGACGGCCAACGCACGACGATGATGGCGGATACGACGACGATGCGCATGAAGGACCGCAACATCGTATTCTGGGCTTGGCAGGAGACGAAGAACAGCAACGGTCAGGTGCTGGAGATCAAATTCATGAAAAAGGCTGTGAATCCGGCGCAGGGCACGGAGCGCACGATCAACGGGAAATACTGGAGCCCGCAGACGAACTGGCAGGCGTTGACGGGCGATATGGTGAGCTATCGCATGGTCCGCGCGACGGATCCGCGCTACAAGGGCATCTTGCATCTGCGCTCGTATATAGAAAATCATCGTGCATGGGTAAATCGCTATAGCCTTGATGACTAACGAGCTATATGGGATAAATATAGGGACGGACGGCCGTGAAAGCGGTTTTTCCGTCCCTTTGTGGTATAATGAGAATCACAATTAGAAGCTGGAAAGGGAAGTGCTCATTATGCCGATCAAGATACCGAACAATCTGCCTGCTGCGCAAGTGCTCGAGAGCGAGAATGTCTTTGTCATGGACGAGGACCGCGCCTACAGCCAAAATATCCGCCCGCTGCATATTCTGATCCTGAATCTGATGCCGCTGAAATCGGTGACGGAGACGCAGCTCCTGCGGCTGCTCAGCAACACGCCGCTGCAGGTAGAGGTCGATTTCATTTATACGGAATCCTATCAGCCTGCACACACGTCGATGGAGTACCTGTCGAAGTTTTACGGAACGTTTGACGACGTCGTCGGTAAGAAATACGATGGCATGATCATCACGGGCGCTCCAGTCGAGCGCATGCCGTTTGAGCAGGTCGCGTACTGGAAGGAAATCGAGCGCATCATGGAGTGGTCGAAAACGCATGTGTATTCGACGTTTCATATCTGCTGGGGCGCGCAGGCCGGGCTGTACTATCACTACGGCATCCCGAAATACAACGTGCCGGAGAAAATCTTCGGCGTCTACAAGCATCATCTCTGCGTGGAACACGAGAAACTTTTCCGCGGTTTTGACGATGAATTCTACGTCCCGCATTCCAGGCATACGACGAATCACCGCGAGGATATCGAGAAGGTGCCGGCCCTCACGATTCTCGCGGAGGCTGAGGGGGACGCCGGCGTTTATGCGATCGCGAATCTCGAGAAGCGGCAGTTCTTCATCACAGGGCATGCGGAGTACGATCCGATGACGCTGAAATCCGAGTACGACCGCGATCTCGCGGCCGGTATGAACCCGAAGATCCCGCAGAACTATTACCCGGAGGATGATCCGTCCAAGACGCCGGTCGTGCGCTGGCGCAGCGTCGCACACCTGCTTTTTGCAAACTGGTTGAATTACTACGTCTATCAGGAGACGCCGTACGTCATCGATGACGTGCACAAGAACCAGTGAAAGGCGCTGCCTACGGATTTTTAAGCAGATTGTATCGTGTTTCTTCGCGGTTGCTTCAGAAGGATTTCAGCTTTTTATGTTAAAATAGGCCCGTTTTGTGAATCAATCGACAATCGAGCAGGAGGGATGCCGAATGAGACGATGGGGCCTCGGCGTGAGTATCCTCGCAGCCGCCTTGCTTTTCGTGCAGGCGCCGGCCATGCCGGCGGAGGCAGCGGATGTGCAGGTGCCGGAGGATATCTTCCAGTGGGTACAGTCGACCGCGCGGCAGAATTATTATTTCAACAAGCAGCAGATAAAATACGCGGTGGACGCGGATGGCTATATCGATCTGCATACACTGATCGTGCCGACACTCTGCACCTATGACGATGTGCAGGTGCAGGACGTCGTGGCAAAGCGGCGCTGGAAAAAGCTCTCGATGAAGGGCTACGACCGCCTGATCGGCGAGGCAAACTATCTGAAATTCAACCTGAAGGCGCACACGGTTCAGATCCTCGAGCACGATGATCTCGACAATACTTTTTCGACCATCACGAAGGATACGGATTATCAGCCGGTTCAGTACGATGTGCTTTCGGAAAAGGATGTCGACGGGAAATTCTATCGTGCCATTGAAAGGTACGCGAACACGCACCGGGATGAGATCCTCGCGAACACGATGACGACGGGCGCCAAGCTCCGCCCTGCGGATCAGAAGGCGTTGGCAAAAGCAAAAAAATAACAGTATCGGACGGGCCGTTCATCCGATCGGGGAGCCGCTCCATGCGCATGGCAGGAGCCGGCTCTTTCTTGTGTGAGGGAGTCCCGTCGGGATACTGGCGTAACGAAAGGGAAAAGAGGGGGACGCGATGCAGTCGGCAAAAAGCATAGAGCAGGAGGCGCGGGAGCGGGCTGGAGACGTATCCAAGGAGGAGCTTTTGCTGATCCGGAAGGCCGAGGAAAACCATGCGCTGACCGAGCCTGAGCTCACGGCGCTGCTCGGTTCGGACGCGGCGGAGGAGGCACTCGCGGCGGCTGCGGACCGCGTGCGCAAAGCCTATGTCGGCGATGGCGTACATCTGCGCGGGCTCATCGAGTTTTCGAGCATCTGTCGGCAGAACTGCATGTACTGCGGCCTGCGGCGGGACAATGCGAAGGCCGAGCGCTACCGGCTCGACGCCGATACGATCGTCGATCTCGCGCGCAAGGCGAAGGGCTATGGATACCCGACGGTTGTGCTGCAGTCCGGCGAGGACCTTTTTTTCGATACGGAAAAGATCTGCGGGATTCTCCACCGCATCAAGGCGCTCGACCTCGCGATCACGCTGTCGATCGGCGAGCGTTCCCGCGCGGAGTACGCGGCGTTCCGCGAGGCAGGCGCCGATCGCTACCTCCTGCGGATCGAGACGACGGACGTGCCGCTCTACGAGCGGATGGATCCCGGTATGCGCTGGTCAAACCGTGATCGCTGCCTGCGGGATCTGCGCGAGCTCGGCTATGAGGTCGGCACAGGCACGCTCGTTGGACTGCCTGGACAGACCATCCCGATGATCGCGCGCGACATCCTCTACTATCAAAAAATGGACGCGGATATGATCGGCGTCGGGCCGTTCATCCCGAATCCGGATACGCCGATCGGTGAGGAACCGGCCGGCAGCTTTCATCTGACGCGGCGTCTGGTCTCGCTGCTCCGTCTGTTGCTGCCAGAGGCGAATATCCCCGCGACGACCGCGATGGAGACGATGGTCGCGATGGGACGAGAGATCGTCCTCTCGTCCGGCGCGAACGTCGTGATGCCGAATGTCACCGAGGGCGATTACCGGCGGAAGTACGCCCTGTACCCGGGAAAAATCTGCGTTGCGGACACGCCGGCGGACTGCCGGCACTGCATGGGCGGACGCATCGCGGCGATGGGGCGCTATGTCGCGGCGGATAAAGGCTTTCGTCATCACCATCGGGGCATTGCACAGGCTGCAAAACACGGGCTGGGGAAGGAGTGCGAACATGCGTAATTTCATTGTCATCGATGTCGGCGGCACATACATCAAATACGGACTGGTGACCGAGGAGGGGACTTTCAAGCAGCGCGGCAAGATGCCGACGCGTGCGAGGACGGACGGCGCGGACGGCATCGTAGAGAAATGCATCGGTATCGCGCGCGAATACCTCGGCCATTTCTATGCGGATGGCGTCGGCATTTCGACCGCCGGTATCGTAAACCCCGGGACCGGGGAAATCGTCTTTGCCGGAGCGGGGAGTTTCCCAGGCTATACCGGCACGAAACTCGGGGCACGCGTCGCGGAGGCGGTCGGCCTCCCGTGTCTCGTCGAGAACGACGCGAACGCGGCGGCGGTCGGCGAGGGCTGGCGCGGCGCTGCGAAAGGGGCGGAGAGCGCCTTCGTGATGATGGTCGGCACGGGCGTCGGCGGCGCATTGCTGCTGCACGGCAGGCCCTATCACGGGGCTGGATACAGCTCGGGTGAGGCCGGCTTCATGCGCGTACACGGCGAACAGCGGATTTTCGAGGAAATCGCGTCGACGCGCGCGATGCTGCAGGAGGCCGCCTACAGCCACAACGTCAGTCCGGCGGAGCTCACGGGCGAGCAGGTTTTCGCCTGGGCGCGACAGGGCGACGCGGACGCCATCGCGGCCATCGCGCATTTTGCGGATCATCTCGCGGAGGGCGCAGCGAATATCACCGTATTGTTGAATCCGGAGGTTTTCGTTTTCGGCGGCGGCGTTATGGCTCAGCAAGCCATTCTCGGGGCGCGGATCCGCCGACGTTTTGAGCAGCTTGTGCCGGAAGCCCTGCGCCAAGGCACCCGCCTGGCGTTCGCACGGCTTGGAAACGACGCCTGCCTGTACGGCATGCTGGCGCTGCTGCGCGGCGCGGGCCTGCGGAAGGCCGCGGCAGACGCGGAGTAACGGGAAGGAGAGGCGCTATCGATGGCCGTAACAGCACCAACCCCGCCGACGCCTCCGACGGCGCCGACGGTGCCTCAGGTGACCTTGCAGGATGGCGGATCGGTGACGACGAGCACGTCACCGGCGAACGGGCAGACGACACCGGAGAGCCTGGCAAGGCAGGCCGTTGCGCAGGGCAGCGGCGCCCTGTCAAAGACTGAGCGGGAGGCACCACAAGGCGCGGCGAACGGACAGGATGGGACAAACGTCCAAAGCGGACAGGCAAAGCCTGACGCCGCATCGGGAGCTAAACAGACACAGATTTCCATCGATCCGCAGACGGCTGCGGCGCTCGGGCTGAATGCCGATGGACAGAACGGACAGAGCGGGCAGAACGCGCAGAGTCAGCAGGGGCAGGCGGTGCAGGCCATCCCCGATGGGAGCGGCGGACACGGCGCGCTGCTTTGGGGCGTCACCATCGCGTTGCTGTTCCTTTTTGGCTTCCTGCTGCTGCGGACAGTGCTTCGGCGAAAGGCGGGAGCGGACGCGTTCGGCGCGAGGGATATCCGGGATTTCGTGCGCAGTCTTTCCGGCGGTCATGTGAACATGGGGGAAGAAGCGCCGGCAAAGGATGCCTATGCTGGCATGACGGCGGACGCGGCGCTGCGCGCCATCGAGCGGGAAGAAACGGTACAGGCCACCCTGCCGCAGCCACGGGCGCCGCGCGAAAAGAAGCCGGCACGAAAAGAAGCATCGCCGGACATCGCGCCGCCCATCCGTACGGAGAAGAAAGAGACGTCACATTTCGATGTTCAGATTTGACCGGGCTTTTGTTCTATACTATAATGAATGGGATAGGGCTTACCCAGTGATTCATGGAAATGCCGGGAATGGTGTTTCCTTTATCGTTAAAGCTAGACATAGGATTTGGAGTGTGTGAAATGCTGGATATGAAATTTGTCCGCGACAATCTGGACGAGGTTCGCCAGATGCTCAAGAACCGCAACAACCCGCTGAATCTCGACGACTTTGTCGAGCTGGACAAGAAGCGCCGCGAGCTCTTGCAGCAGACGGAGGAACTCAAGGCGGAGCGCAACAAGGTTTCCAAGGAAATCAGCGCGATGAAGAAAAACAAGGAGGATGCGACGGGGAAAATCGCCGCGATGCGCGAGGTCGGCACGAAGATTTCCGCCCTCGACGGGGAACTCCGCGATGTTGAGGCGAAGCTCAAGGATATCATGCTCCATATCCCGAACATGCCGCGCGAGGATGTGCCCATCGGCAAAGACGACACGGAGAACCCGGAGGTGCGCCGCTGGGGCGAGCCGACGAAGTTTGATTTTGAGCCGAAGGCGCATTGGGATATCGGCGCAGATCTCGACATTCTCGACGCGGATCGCGCGGCAAAAGTGACGGGCGCGCGCTTCACATTCTACAAGGGGCTCGGCGCCCGCCTCGAGCGCGCCTGCATCAACTTCATGATGGATCTGCATGCGAACAAGCACGGCTACACGGAAATGCTCGCGCCGTACATTGCGAACAAGGACAGCATGATCGGCACCGGCCAGCTGCCGAAATTCGCCGAGGATATGTTCAAGCTCGAGGGCATGGATTACTACCTCGTGCCGACCGCGGAGGTCCCGACGACGAATTACTACCGCGACGAAATCCTCGACGGCGACAAACTCCCGCAGTATTTCAGCTGCTATACGGCATGCTTCCGCGCCGAGGCCGGGAGCGCCGGCCGCGATACGCGCGGCCTGATTCGTCAGCACCAGTTCAACAAGGTCGAGATGATCAAATTCGTCAAACCGGAGACGAGCTGGGAGGAGCTCGACAAGATGGTCGACAACGCGGAGGACGTCCTGCGCATCCTCGGCCTTCCGTATCATGTCGTGAAGCTCTGCACGGGCGATATGAGCTTCACGTCGGCGACGACGTATGACCTCGAGGTTTGGTTCCCGGCGCAGAACAAGTACCGCGAGATTTCGTCCTGCTCGAACTGCACGGATTATCAGGCACGCCGCGCGAACATCAAATTCCGCCGCACGCCGAAGGCGAAGCCGGAATTCGTACATACGCTGAACGGCTCGGGACTCGCGGTCGGCCGCACGGTCGCCGCTATCCTCGAGAACTACCAGCAGGCGGACGGTTCGGTCGTTGTGCCGAAGGCGCTCGTCCCGTACATGGGCGGCGTCGAGGTCATCCGCAAACCGGAGTAATCGCAGAAACGAAAAGATGAGAAATGGAGGGAATCCATTTCTCATCTTTTTTTCTATCGGGGAGTGCGCTGCGTTTTCAGCGGTGCGCCATGGCAGCGGCTTTGGCGAGCTGGTCGCAGCGCTCGTTCTGTTCGATGCCGACATGCCCCTTGACCCAGTGGAACTGGACCTGGTGGCGGCTATAGAGTGCGTCGAGGCGCATCCAAAGGTCCTGGTTCAGCACGGGATTGCCATCTGCCTTCTTCCAGCCGCGGCGCTTCCAGTTCACGAGCCAGTGATTGACGAACGCGCGCCGCAGGTACTGACTGTCCGTGTACAGCGCGATCTTCGACGGCGTTTCGATGGCGGAGAGCCCCGCGATGGCCGCGGAGAGCTCCATGCGATTGTTGGTCGTGCTGTGTTCCCCGTCGGAGAGCTCGGTCACTGCGCCGGTCCGCACCTCCGTGATGACCGCGGCCCAGCCGCCGGGGCCGTTCGGGTTGCGCAGACAGGAGCCATCGGTATAGACGATGTAGTCTGCGCCGCCTGGAGAGACCGGGGACGTGCGGTACGCGGAGGCAGCCCGCGCAGGCGGGATGGATGCGCGTGGCTGCGATTTTTTCGCCGCGTATGCCTTTTCCTCTGCGCCCGTTACGCCGCTTAGCCAGCGCATGGCCTCGGCGGCTGTCGCAAAGCCCTTGTATACGGCGCCTGGGAAGCCGGCTACCTGTTTTTGGCACATGGGCCACGAGTTGAACAAGCCGGTGCTTCGCCCGCGCTTTACCGCGTAGACCTTTTTTTTCTCTGCCATTTCCGTTCCCCCTCGTATGCTTGTCTTACTGATTATACCATGAAGCGCGGATATGGTCAGCTGGTGGTTGATGGAAACAAAAAAATTAGTAAATAAGTGTGTACTATTTCTGCAAAAAATGATACAATGCTAGGGTAATGAGTGGTATTATCGGAGAGGGGTGGCATATGCTGACGCGTTTTTTTGAAGCTATCGGGCGCTTTGTCATCCGGCGGTTCGAAGAGTTCGGCACGATGGTGCTGCTCTACGTCGACACGCTGAAACAGCTCCGCCATATGCCGCGCATGCGTCATGTGCTCGACCAGATGTCGCGGCTTGGCGTGGATTCCTTGCTGATTGTGAGCCTGACGCTGCTGTTTACGGGCGTCGTCTTGACTCTGCAGACCGCGAACGAGCTGATCAAGTACGGCGCGCAGAGCACGGTCGGCGCCATCATCGCGATCGGGATCGGGCGCGAGCTCGGGCCGGTACTCGTCGGCGTCGTCTGCGCGGGCCGCGTCGGCTCCGCCATCACGGCGGAGATCGCGACGATGAAGGTCACGGAACAGATTGACGCGCTCCGCGTCATGGCCGTGAGTCCGACGGATTACCTGATTATTCCGCGCATGCTCGCCTGCAAGATCGTCGTGCCGATCCTGACGGTGTTTGGCGACGTCATCGGCGTGCTCGGCGGCTATATCACGGCGGTTTATTATTCGGGGATCAGTTCCTTTACCTTCATGCATTCGATTCACACGTTCGTCGATCTCTACGATCTGACGGGCGGCATGATCAAGGCGATTTTCTTTGGCAACGTTATCGCGGTGCTTGGCTGCTATTACGGGCTGCATTGCCCGGACGGGGCGGCCGGCGTCGGCCGCGCGACGACGCAGACGGTCGTGACGTCGATCATCGTGATTTTTATCCTGAACGCCCTGCTGACCTTCCTGATTTACTGAGGCCCAGCGGCAGAAGGGAGGGCTATGATTCAACTCAAGGATGTCTGCATGACCTTCGGCAAGAAGGTCGCGCTGGACCATATCAATCTGACGATACAGGACGGTGAGACGCTCGCGATCATCGGCGGTTCGGGATCCGGCAAGAGCACGCTCCTGCGCCTGCTGATCGGGCTCATCAAGCCGACGAGCGGAAAAATTTGGATCGATGGCGACGAAATCACGCATATGACGGAGAAAGAGCTCGACACCGTCCGAATGCGCATGGGCATGGTTTTTCAGTATTCCGCGCTGTTCGACTCGATGACCGTCGGCGAGAACGTCGCGTTCGGTCTCGAGGAACATACGAAGAAAAAAAAGACGGAAATCGAGCGCATCGTCAAGGAAAAGCTGCACCTCGTCGGGCTCGATGGCGTCGAGAATCTCATGCCATCGGAGCTGTCCGGCGGTATGAAGAAGCGCGTCGGATTGGCGCGGGCCATCGCGATCGAGCCGGAGGTCATCCTCTACGATGAGCCGAGTTCGGGGCTCGATCCGATCATGACGGAAAAAATCGATCATCTCATCATCCATATGCAGGAAGAACTCCATGTGACGAGTGTTGTCGTCACGCATGATATGGCGAGTGCCTGCCGGATCGCAGACCGCATCGCGATGATCTACGAGGGCGAGCTTATCGCCGTCGCGCCGGTCGACGCATTCATGCAGCTCAAGGATGAGCGCGTGCAGGCGTTTTTTCATAGCTTAAAGACAGGAAAGGAGCAGGGCCATTGAGTACAGAGGCCAAGGTTGGCGCATTCACCATGGCGGGCATCGTGTTGTTCATTGCCGTGGCGATGCTGCTGAGCAATTTTTCTTTCCATCGCGAGAAAGGGTATACGCTCTATGCGGGATTCAGCCAGGTAAACGGCATCAATCCGCAGGCGCAGGTCGCGCTCTCCGGCGTACCGGTTGGCACGGTAAAGGCCGTGCGAAATGAGGGCGGCGGCGTAACAGTGGAGCTCAGTATCCAGGATAAGGCGAAAATCCCGCGCGGCTCGCATGTGACCATCGGCTCGCCGGGCATCATGGGCGATAAATTCATCAATATCACGCCGGCGCCGGATGTCGGGGACTATCTGCAGAACGGCGATTACCTGATCGCGGAGGATGAGGCCGGCATCGATACCCTGATGAGCGGGGCGGCGAAAACCCTCGATCAGGTACAAGGCCTCGTTGCTAACCTCAATCAGATTGCCGGGAACCCGAATTTCCAGGGCAGCATCATCCAGATGGCGGCGAATCTGCGCGATGCGACCGCGCATATCAACGGCATGATGGCCGGGCTTGAGACCATGGTGGGCAGCAATCAGGGCAATGTTCGCGAGATGCTCACGAATCTAAAGAACATGTCGGCGAGCCTCGACCGCTCGGCGGACGGCGTCGAGGCCATGGTCGACAACATGCGGACGGTCGGTGCGGATCCGCAGACGGCGGAGAATATCCGGCTGACGCTGCAGAATATCCAGGAGGCGAGCGGCCGGATTCAGCACATGGCGGCGAACCTTGATCAATCGCTTGGCGATCCGAAAACCGCGGAGGAACTCACGGAGACGATTCAGAAGGCCAGGAAGATTTCTGACCGGGCAGGGAAAATCCTGAACAAGGTAGAAAACGTAGAGGTGAAGCCCTCAGCGGCGATTTCCTACAGCGGGGCCAAAAGCGACTGGGTCACCGACGCGATGCTGGACATCGAGCGGGAAGGCCGTCTGCTGCGGCTTGGCGTCGAGGACATCGGCGATGCGAACCACGTGGACGCGCAGGTCGGCAAGACTTTCCGCAACGGCCGGTTCGGCGCCCGCGGCGGTGTGATTGACGGCGACATCGGTGCCGGTATCGATGCCTTTGCCGGCCGCACCGTCTTTTCCGTGGACGGGTATGACCTCAACGATTTCCGCTGGCGCATGACCGGTCAGTACAGGCTGAACGACAGCGGAAGCTGGCTGTTCGGCCGCTGGTCTGACATCAGCCATAAGGACGACCGCGCTGCATATTTTGGCTTGAGACAAGAATTTTAATCTGGAATTTTAATCGAAACACGGTATGATACAGGTTACCAATAGAGGTGCGGATGATCGCATCGGCCTGGTTTGAATTTTTGAGGAGGAAAGACCTTGAAAAGAACGCATTTTTATCAGAGACTGACAACGCTCGTGCTCACGGGCCTGTTTTTGGCTGGCTCGCAGGCTGCTTTCGCCGCGGATACGGTGGAGCTGAACCTCGACGACAGCGTGCAGATGGCACTCGAGAACAACCGCACGATCAAGGGAAGCCTCGCAGACGTCGACAAGGCGAAATGGGCGATTTCGCAGTCGCGCCGCCAGTTCGGCCCGAAGCTGACCTGGCAGACGACGGCGAACCGCATTGGCGGCGAGGCCTATCAATCCGCGCGCATGACCGGGCAGAACTACAGGTATAATTACGGCAACTCGGTCTCGGTCGGCATTCCGCTCTACAACGAGCCGTTGCGCAGCCAGGTCGAATCGGAAAAGCTCGCGCTGAACGCCGCGGATCTGACGCTCGAGAATACGAAGCAGAGTGTCCGGCTGCAGGCGACGACGGATTATTACAAGATCCTGCAGGCTCGCAACCTCATCCAGGTCGAGCAGGAATCCGTGAATACGTTGCAGGAGCATCTCGACAACGTCAACGCGCAGTACGGTGTCGGCACGGTCGCGAAATCCGATGTGCTCGCGTCGCAGGTCTCGCTTGCGAACGCGCAGCAGGCACTCGTGACGGCGCAGAACAACTACGATGTTGCGGTCTCGACGCTCAACAACGTGATCGGCCTGCCGACGGATACGGTGCTCTCCATCCACGATCAGCTGAAATACACGAAATACGACCTGACGCTCGACGACTGCACGCGTTACGCGCTGGCAAACCGCGCGGACGGCGCGGCGGCGGTCTATCAGATCAAACAGGCCGAGCAGGCCGTCAAGACGGCGAAAGCGGGCAATGCCCCGACGGTCAACGCCGCGGCCGCGCGCTCGATGGCCGGCGAGCAGCCGTTCAACGATAACCATACGAGCAGCAATACCTGGAGCATCGGCGCGACGGCTTCGTGGGATTTCTTTGACAACGGCGTGACAGCGGCCAACCAGCATGCGGCGGAAGCGGCGGTCACGAAGGCGAAGGAGGCGTCCGCGCAGACGGATGACGCCATCCGACTCGCCGTCCGCACGGCGTTCCTGAACCTGCAGGCGGCCGAGAAGAACATCCATACGACGGAGGTCGCGGTCAACCGGGCGGAAGAGGATTACAAGATTGCGAAGGTCCGTTACAGCGCGGGTGTCGGCACGAACCTCGACGTCATGGATGCAGAGGAAAAGCTGACGACGGCGCGGACGAACTACTATACGTCGCTCTATAACTACAATACGAGCAAGGCGTCGCTTGATCAGGCGATGGGCATCCCGGTCGATCTCGACGTGACGAAGTACGTGGCGGCGCAGGAGAGCGGCAAAACGGCGGTCGAGGCACGCGAGGCCGCGAAGATCAACGCCAACGCGGTCTTTGAGACGCCAACACCGCAGAAAAAAACGGACAAGAAACCGGCCAAGCAGAAGAAAGAAAAGAAGCAGAAGGCACAGGCCAAAGCTCAGCCAAAGGCCGAGAAGCAGTCAGTAGCGCCACGCAAGCCGGAGAACGCGCACGCGGAGAGTCAGGCAGTCGCTGCAGAGCTCGCAAAGTAAGGCGGTTTGCCGCGGAGAACCGTTTGGTCCACGGTTCTTTCAGAGGGGAGCGTGTATCCATAAGGAAAGGGATTCGCGATGAAGCGGAAAAAGGCAGTCCTCGCACTGGGAATTTTCATCGGTGTATTGGCCATCGCTATGGCCGGGTGCTATTACTATGTGCGCTCGGCTGCCTTTATGGACCGCGCGGCGGAGTTCCTTCAGATGAAAGCGTCGGATGTGCTCGGGACGGAGACGGCCATCGGCTCGATCCAGGTGAAGTCTCTCCACGAGGTGGAGCTCACCGACCTGGACCTTTATGACAAGCAGGCGGAAAGCATCGCCCACGCGGAACGCGCGCGGGTGTCTTTCCGCCTGCTTTCTGCATGGAAGGACGCCGAAGAGCTCCTGAAGAATCCGGCGGACGCCATCGATACGGTGGAGGTCGAGAACGTCACGGCAAATCTCACGCAGCGGGATGATGGCACATGGAATGTGCAGGATATCCAGACCTCAGGCGGCGGTGAGATGAAATTTCACGGCAAAGTAAAGCTGTCAAATGCTTCGATCGTTTTGCACGCGCAAGGCATCGAGGAAACGGCGGACGGCGTGAACGCGTCGCTCGACTTCGCGGATGATCCGGTCATCAGGGCGCAGGCCGAGGGCACGACGCGCGAGGCACCGTTTCAGGTCAAGGGCACGATTTCCCAAGACAAGCAGATCGTGTCCCTCAAGGCGCAGCATATTGATATCGCGCCATATCTCGGCTATATCTCCAGCGGAACGCTGCCGGATGGCGTGCGCATCGAGGGCGGCGCTATCCGCACGGCGGAGCTGCAGGTCTACCGCCGCAGCGGTGCGCCGGTATCCGTGCACGGCAGTGCGGATTTCGCCGACGGTGCGGCGCAGGTCGAGCAGACGACGGTCGAACAGATTCACGGGCACGCGGATTTCGACAACCGGGAGGTTATCCTGTCGGCAGATGCCGAGGCCGCATCGCAGCAGGCACATGTCGCCGGGCGGATCCGCCTCGACGCGTCAGAGCCGCATTTTGATCTGACGGCGAGCTCGGATTCGTTCGATCCCTCGGCCGTGCTGGCCAATATCCCGTATCGGGGCGCCGCAAAATTCACGGCTCGTATCAAGGGGACGGCATCCCAGCCGATGATCGACGGCAACGTGGAGGCCGCGGAGGGCGCGGTGCAGGGCATTGCGTTCAAGAACGCCCGCGCGAAGGTCCGCTTCCTCTACGGGCGGCTCTATCTGCAGGATGTCTACGCAGAGGCGTTCGGCGGGACCTTGACCGGTGAGGGAGAGGTCACGACGGGGACGCAGGAATTCACGGCGCATGTCAAGACGCAGAACGTCGATATCACGGATGCCATGTCCGCACTGCCGCAGCTCGGCTCGTTCCCTGTGAGCGGGAAGCTCACGGCGGATCTCGGCCTGCACGGTGTCGGCATGGATACGAGCAGGCTCACGGCCTACGGCTCGGTCAGCATGCGTGACGGGAGCTATGCGGATCTGCCGGTTGAGAGTCTGCATACTTCGTTTTACCTGGACGGGCAGGATCTGACGGTCGATTATCTATCGGCCTGGCTGCCGAACCGCAGCAGCCTCGGGCTCGAGGGCAGTATCCGCGGTGGGCGGGATCTCGACCTCGCCATCTATGGCGGGCATGTCGACCTGTCCCTCGTGCAGAAGCTCGTGCCGCAGGCGGAGATGACCGGGTTCGGTGACTTCGAGGGGACGGTCCAGGGGGACCTGGCCAATCCGCAGGTCGAGGTTTCGTTTTCGGCCATGCATGGCAAATTCTTCAAGCAGCCGTACGACACGCTGAAGATCCGGGCGGGCGGCAGCCTCGACGGCGTGCATGTCGATGACTTTCTGCTGGAAAAGGACGGGCAGCAGACCTGGTTCGTCCAGGGCACCGTCGGCTTCGCCGGGGAGAAAAAGCTGAATCTTCGCATCGATACGAAGGGCGCGCGCATGGAGGATGTCGCGGCGCTCGTTGCACCGGACCGCCCGATCACCGGTAATGTCGACAACGTCATTCAGCTTACGGGCACGCTCGACAACCCGGAGGGCGTCGGCTACGTGCATTTCTACCGCGGAAGCTACGCTGGCGTTCTGCTGTCCGGCATGGACGGCGATTACTTCCTGCACGACGGCGTCGTGCGCCTGCAGGATTTCCATCTGTTTTCCCCGATGATCGACGCCGTGCTGAACGGCACGATTGACCGCCAGTGGAACCTCGACCTAAAGACCGAGGCCAAGGACCTCGATATGGAGCGCTTCAAGAGCAAGCTTCCCTATCCGGTCAGCGGCAAGGGCGCGTTCGAGGGCAATGTCAAGGGAACCATCCAGGAGCCGGCATTTTACGGGCATCTGCGCGCACCGGAAATCGTGCTGAATGGGCAGAGTATCCGAAATCTCGACGGCTGGGTCAAGTATGAGGGCGATATTTTGCATATCGATCACTTTGACTTTCAGCAGGATACGGGAACCTTGCATCTTGAGGCTTCGTACGATGCGAAAACGCAGGCGCTCTCCGGTCATGCCGCCATCGAGAACGCGGATGTCAACGCCCTGACGGCGATGCTGAACCTCAAGAACGACAAGGTACAGGGCAAGATGAATGCCAGCGTCGAAATCGGCGGCAGCCTGGAGAACCCGTCCGGCGCCCTGCAGGGCACCGTGGCGGCGGGCACGGCGGCGGGGTATGACATCCACGATGTGAAGGTCGGGGCTTCGCTGAAGGACCACCAGCTCACCATCGACACGCTGGAGGGCAAGCAGGGGAGCGATGGCAGCTTTGAAGGAAAGGGCAGCGTCGACCTGTCGGAGAATGGCGCGGTCAAGGGCAATTTCTCGGCGCAGGGCATCTCGGTCGGGATGCTCACGGCGCTCGGCGGCATACAGACCGAGGTTATCGGTGAGACCGATGTCGAGGCGTCCCTTGGCGGCTATCGCTCGAGCCCGACGGTCGACGCGACTATCCGCGCGCGCGACGGCGGCGTCCGCGGCGCGACCTTCGATGCGCTGAACGGGCTCGTGCATCTGAAGCGGGGCATTCTCGATATCGAGTCCCTGACGGTGCAGAAGCATGTCGCGGATCAGACCTACCAGATGAGTGCGGAGGGCGTCGTGCCGTTCCAGCCTTTGCTGGCGAAGGATGCCTCCGACCTCAACGATCTCGGGCAGATGCATCTGGAGGTCTCGCTCGACCACGCGGATCTCTCGCTGCTGCCGGCGCTGACGAACCAGATCGACTGGGCGATCGGTGCGACGACCGGCAAGCTGACGATCACGGGCACGCCGGCACACCCGCTCGTCAACGGCTCGGTCGGCGTTGCGGACGGGGCGATGAAGCTAAAAGTTCTCGAAAAACCGATTACCAACATGAAACTTTCCGCGGAATTCCGTGGAAATTCGATGACAATCGGCGATTTTCATGGTAAAATGGGCGAAGGCACATTTCACGGGAGCGGCTCTTTGACGCTGGACGGGCTGAAGCCGTCGACCTACGATTTCGATTTCCAAACGGATCAGCTCGATGTGGAGAGCTCGTTCTTCCGCGGCCCGATCACGGCGAGCTTCCATCTCGGGCAAGGTGAAATGCCGGGCGGCAGGAAATTGCCGAAGCTGTCAGGCAAGATCGATTTCCGCGACTGCATGGTTTCCGTGCCGTCGATCCCGGACGGAGACAGCACGCTGCCGGATGCGATGCTCGACGTGCAGGTAAACGTTGGGGACAAGGTGCATTTCTACAGCTCCTATCTCTACGATATGTACCTGACCGGTTCCGCACATTTCGGCGGGACAACCCTGCACCCGCGGTCCTCCGGTACGATATCCGTGCGCAGCGGCGGTACGGTGAGCTATCTGAAAACCCCGTTCGTCATTCGGGAGGGCACAGCCTATTTCAACCAGGTCGATTCGTTCCTGCCGAGCATTCGCTTTCTCGCGGAGACGCGTCTGACGCAGGCCAAGGTGCGGCTCGCGCTGACCGGCCCGCTCAGCGATATGCAGATTTCGCTGACGTCCGAGCCGGCGATGAGCCAGACGGAGATCATCCAGCTGCTGACGCTGCGGAATGCCTATCGGGCCGGCAAGCAGATCGATGCGGGTGACCTGCTGACCGCGGGGCTGCAGGCGAGCTTCCTCGCCGAGGTCGAGGGCGTCATGCGCAAGATGCTGTGGCTCGATGACTTCACGATTTCCCGCGGCAGCGGCTCGATGCTGGAGAATCATCACCCGTCTTCGCAGGACAGCCAGGACGAAGTCTACAATGTCGAGATGGGAAAATACATCGGTGATAAGCTGCTC
Source organism: Selenomonadaceae bacterium (assembly GCA_022773425.1). Taxonomy (GTDB): domain Bacteria; phylum Bacillota; class Negativicutes; order Selenomonadales; family Selenomonadaceae; genus UBA2897. The sequence continues at coordinate 28,457 of JALFBM010000045.1, read as the reverse complement.
GTGCGCTACACGCAGGGCATCGGCGATGATACGAAGCGCTACGGCGTGCGGTACGACCTAAGCGACCGCTACGGCCTGACGTTTGATCAGGAGTCCGGGGACTCGCGCTATGGCGTGCAGATCCGGGTTAGCTTCTAAATCTTTGGAAGGGGGGATACGATGGAACTTTCGCAGTACATGCAAGAACTCAGCAAGGTCAAACTCCTGGAGCCGGAGCGGGAAAAGGCGCTTTGGCGCGCCTGGAAGGAGGACGGTGACGAGGAAGCGCGGCGGACGCTCATCGAGTCGTATCAGCCCCTGGTGTTCAAGCAGGCCATGCCGTTCCGGCAGAGTCCGTGCGTCCTGGATCTCATACAGGAGGGCACCGTCGGACTCATCGAGGCAGCCGAGAGCTTCGATCCCTCGCGCGGCGTGGCGTTCAGCCTGTACGGTATCCACCGCATTCGCGGCCGGATCCTCAACTATCTGAAAAAAGAGGGCAATATCGATATCGCCTGCCTCGAGGGCGAGGCGGACAGCGGGGAACGGCCCCTGCAGAAAGAGCAGCTGCCGGACCACGCGCTTTCCGTTGCGGAGCAGGCGGAGCAGCATGAGCTCTCGCGGCAGCTGCACCACGCGCTCGACCGCCTCCCGGAGAAGGAGAAGGCGGCGCTCGAGGGCTATATGATGAGCGAGGACGCGGCGGTGACGGCCGATGCGCTCGATGTCAGCACGTCGCATATCTACCGCCTGCAGAAGAACGGCATACGCCGCGTTCGCGGCATGTTGTCGCGCTTTATGCATTATTGGTGAGGAAATCAGCCAAAAACGGAGGAAAAAAGAAGATTTTGTCCTATAAATCCCGTTATTTCGGTTTGCACGCGGAAAATGCGCGGATAGAAATACGCATGGTGTCCGGACTATATCCCATAGAGTCAGAAAAACAATCGGGGAGGGAGAGGCCTTGCGCGACCGGAAAAAGCGGAGAGGACATATCCGAGCGGCCAAAGAGTGGCTTGGGGCGGCCGAGCATTCGCTCGACAGCGAGAATGACGTGCAGAGCGATCTGAAGGTCATGCTCGCAAAAGCGGAGCTTTCGCAGGTTCAGGAAAGCGAACGAACCTCGCGCCTCATGACCTGGGGAAAGAGAATGGCGCCCGTTCTCGTGGCCGTCCTTTTGTCGGCTGGATTGGTTTCGCTGGTGCAAGTACAGCACGCGTCGGTGGAGCGGGCGGAGCACAGCAGCACCACCCAGGCGGCGGACGCGGTGCAGCCTTTGCCCGCGCCGGCAGAGGCTGCGGCAAAGGCGACGGGCGATGCTGCGCCAGTTTCGCCCGCGCGGCCTGCGTCGGCAGCCGGACGGGATGAACCCGTCTACCAGGCGCAGCCGGTGGCGCAGGAGAGCGCACAGCCGCGGACGGAAACGCGGGAAGCGCCAGCGCCGACACAGCCTTTGCGCAAGGCGACGGTTCCGGATGCGGAAAAGCAGCAGCTGATGCAAAAAGCGGGACAGATTCTCAGACAGTAGGATCTGTGCCGTGTCGATACATTCGAAGTTTTATGGGAGCCCCCTTTCTTTTTTTCGGGGCGCTCAGTTTTAGGAGGTTTGACCCTTGGATAAACGCAACTACAGAAAGCTCGTCTATGCGGTCGTCTTTGCAACCAGCGCGGCGGCTGTGCCGGGAATCAGCTATGCGGCGGATGCGCCAGCCGTGCAGGCGACGTCGGAGCAGGGGAGTGCTGCGGCGAATACGCCAGCTGCCGCCACCGCAGATACAGCGAAAGCTGCAGCCGCAAAAGCACAGGAAAAGAAACTCGATGAGACGACGGCCAAATGGGTCAAGAACCGCCCTGCCGAAGAGACCATCACGAACGGCATGAAGCAGTTCGAGGGCAAGACCATTGTCGACACCGTCCTTGACGGGACGAGCAAGCTCACGGATGCGACGGCGAAAGCCGCGATGACGATGCACACCGGGGACATGTTCACGATGAGCGGCATGAACAAGGACCGCGAGGCCATCTACGCAACGGGCTGTTTCTACGACCTCTACCCGAGCATCGAGGAGGTGCCGGAGGGCATCGTGCTGACCTATCACGTGCTCGAGAACCCGGTGCTGAAGAGCCTGAAGATCAAGGGCAACACCGTGGAAAAGACCGATGACCTCATGAAGCTTATGACGGTCAAGATCGGCGAAATCCTGAACAGCAAGACGCTGCACGAAAACGTGCAGGCCATCCAGGAGAAATACCGCGCGGACGGCTACATCCTCGCGAAAATCACAGATCTCAACATCGACCGCAGCGGCGATCTCGTCATTGAGGTCAACGAGGGAACGCTCGAGGGCTATAAGGTCAAGGGCAATACAAAGACCAAGGACTATGTCATCCTGCGCGAAATGCGCCAGAAGGTCGGGGAGCCGTTCAATTCGAAGAAAGCACGCCGCAGCATGCAGCGCGTCTACAACCTCGGTTTCTTCGAGGATGTCAACATCAAGATGAATCCGGGCGTCAACCCGAACGCGGTCATCATGGAGGTCGACGTCAAGGAGAAGCGCACGGGCTCGTTCGGCATCGGCGCCGGCTACTCGTCGGAGGACGGCCTGCTCGGTATGCTCAGCGTTTCCGATACGAACTTCCGCGGAACCGGCGATGCGGTCAGCATCAGCTATGAGGTCAGCGGCGATGATACGGATGCTCACGGCTACACGTTCTCGTGGCGCCACCCGTACATCGACAAGAAAGAGACGGTCGGCACGTTCAAGCTCTACAACCGCACGTATGAGACCGATGACTATGACTACAACGGCAACCTCATCGAGGAATACATGCGCGAATACTCGGGCGGTGAGATCACGCTCGGCCGTCCGGCCAGCGAGTACTCCACGAACTACGTGACGCTCCGCAACCGCAAGGACAAATACGTCAGCCATGAATCGGATGAGAGCGGCTGGCCGCGCGACAGCAGCATTGATTACATCAATTTTTCCAAGTCGGATCAGGATGCGTGGCGCAAGTACAATTTCGGTACGACGCGCAGCCTCGGCTTCGACCATGTCACGGATACGCGCGACAACGTCTACAATCCGACGACGGGCCGCCGCATCGCGATTTCGACGGAGCTCGCTGGGCTCTGGGGCGATTTCGACTTCCAGAAGATCTCCATCGAAGATCAGCGCTACTTCAAGGTCGGCCGTTCGCAGGTCATCGCTGTCCGCGGCATGGCAGGTTTCGGACACGGCCATATCTCGGAGTACAACCAGTTCCGCGTAGGCGGCCAGAGCTCGATCCGCGGCTACCGCGAGGATCAGTTCCGCGGCACGAAGATGGTTCTCGGGACGATCGAATACCGTTTCCCGCTGATCTCGAAGGTGCAGGGCGCCATCTTCACCGACTGGGGCTCGGCATGGGATATCACGGGGCCGAATGGCGACCCGTTCCATCACCCGAACGGCTATAAGGATGACTTCGAGCTCAAGGGCAGCGTCGGTATCGGCGTCGCGCTGAACACGCCGATGGGGCCGCTGCGCCTGGATTACGGCCGGGGCAGCGACGGCGGACGCTTGCACTTCCGCGTCGGCGGCTCGTTCTGATCATGCATGGGATTTTGCGGGGCATGTTCTGCCTCGCTTTATGTTATGGCCTGTGCGCGGCGCCGGCAGCCAGTGCCGGCGGTCGCATCGACGCGGTTTCGGCCTCGGTCGAGGGCGGCGCGCTGCCCGTGCTCGTGCAGCAGCGCATGGAGAAAAGTGTGCAGGTCATCGCGGAGCAGGTGCTTTCCGGCAAGCCGGAGAGCGGCGGGCACGAGGCGGATGCGGAGCTGATCCGCGAGGTCTTTGACAAGGTGCTTGTCGGCTACACGGTCGAGCGCGTCTCCGTCGATACCGACGGGACGTCGGCGGCGCGCGTCCGCGTGACGCTGCTGCCGTGGTCGGATACCATCCGGCAGGTCAAGGTTGACACGACGATCGACGGCATGCCGCCCGTCGTCGAGAAGATGGTCCGTGCGGATCTGCAAAACGTCGACGAGGTGTTCGAGGGCGCGCTCCTCGGCCTGCCGATCGCGGCGACCGACTGGACAAATGGCGTGCTCAAGCAGCATCTGCGCGACTATCTGCACGGCCATCTGCCGGAGTTTCGCGGAGATTTTGACCTCGTGCCTGAGAAAGGCAGCGTCATGCGCGTGAAGCTCACCGTCTATCCGGTCTTGCCGGTCGTGCGCACGACGGATCTGTCGATGCGTTCGGAGACGATCCCAAACTTCTCGCTGCTCGGGCGGCGGGCGCTGCTGCAGGAGCACGCGGATCAGATGGTCGGCGTGCCGGTCGCGTTCATCGCGCGGCATCGGACGGATTTCGAAGCCTTTCTCGCGCAGACGATGGACACCCTGCCGGAGTTCCGGCGGGCGGCGATGCGCACGAAGGTGACGATCGACCCCGGCGAGCGCCTGTACATCATGAGCCGTTCGAATACATCGCAGTTCCGGCTGCGTTTGACGGGCTGGCTCGATATGGGGCGCTCGCACCAAAGCAGCCGCGATCTCCTGTTTCGGCTGCATGCAGGGGCCATGCTCTCCGGGAGGGACGAGCTCTTTTTGCAGCTCGACTTCCTGCCGCAGGACGTCGACTGGGACTGGCAGGCTGGCTATGCGCACCGTCTGTCCGGCAAGGGCAACGGGGAGCTTCGCTACGACCTGCGCAGAGAGGCGATGGTTTTCGGTCTGAAGCAGTATTTTCTGCCGAAATGGTGGCTGCGCTGGGAATACCGCCGCGCGGACCGCTTGAGTGAGACCGCAGTCGGCCACAAGCTGCACGATTTTCTGAGCGTGGAGGCCATCGCCGACCCGCACGACAACTGGCTGCGGCTGATCGGATATTTTTGATCGATGGACCGACAGAATGCGGCCAATCGCTTGATTAAGAAAACAGAGTTTGCTATAATGTATTTGCTTTGAATGCATAAAGGAACACCAAACGAATACAGTCCGAATGGAGAAAAAGGAGAAACACAAAATGGTAAGACTTCAGAAGAAAACGGTAAAGATCGTCAGCGTCGTCATCGCGCTCGTCTTTGTTGGTTCCGTCGTGGCCCTCGCCCTGACGCAGTCCGGATCCGGTATCGCGTCGGCGGCAAGCTCGAACGTCGGCGTCGTGGATTACCGCCAGGTCGGCAGCTCGCATCCGCAGCTCCAGAGCGCGAATGCGGAGATGCAGAAGGCCGTTCAGGACGCGCAGAAGGAGTTCGAGGAGAAATCCAAGAACATGAGCGACCAGGAGAAGAACGACTATTATCAGCAGACGCAGCAGCGCCTCCAGCAGAAGAATCAGGAGCTCATGGAGCCGATTCAGAAGAGCATTGAGGAGAACGTCAAAAAGGTCGCTGAGAAGAAGGGCCTTTCGGTCGTCCTCGATAAGAGTGCGGTCGTGTATGGCGGCACGGACATCACGCAGGATGTCATCAACTCGATTTCCAAGTAAAATAAGTGCCGGCGGCCGGCGCTTTTGCCGGGTGACAGGGATGGGCCCTGCCCCCGTAGAGCAGGGTAGTACCGGGTCATGGGTGACTCGGTACTTCTTTCGTGTAGGGAACTCTTAAAGCGCGTGCCAGGCGGGGAGGCGGGTTGATGGCGGAAGAAAAGAAGGCGGAGCAGGCGGCATCTCCCCGGCCGGGGAAACGCAAGCGGGCGGTCCTGGTCGGCACGCTGACGGCCATCCTCCTCGTCGCCCTCGGCGCGTGGCTGCTGCGCACGGTGCTGATGCCAAAACCGGCCGCAGCGCCGGAGACAGCCTCGTCCATCGGCATGATGGATCTCGAGACGGTGCTAAAGGCGCATCCCTCTTACGACCAGCTCCAGCAGCTGGAGAAGGAGAAGCAGGCCATCTTGCTGGAGCTCGAGGATCTCGATGCGATCGGGGACGAGCAGGAGCCAACATGGCAGGGTCCGCAACTCGACAGCAAGCCGTTTGACGATTCGGTCTGGCAGAAGAACGCACAGGCGGTCATCGGCGGGCGGTCGCAGCTCGAGCGCGAGCGCAAGAGCCTGCGGAAATCCTATGAGGAAAAGCACGGGGCCGCATACGAGGCGCGGAAGGACGCGCTCGACGGCGAGTACCGCAACGCCATCCTGAACCTGCAGCTAAAGCTTGATAACCGCGACGCCATGCGCCTCAGCGACGAGGAGGTATCCTCGATCGAGGAGCAGCTCGGCTCCCTAAAGCAGGAACGCGGCTACCGGCAGTGGCAGCTCTACCAGAGCTGGCAGCGGGAAATCGACCGATACGTGTCGTCCATCATGGATCCAAAGATCGAGGCATGGAAGGCACAGGCCAAAATGGTGCACGACCAACAGGCTTCTGCCGCGCTTGCTAAGCAGTCTGGGGCACAGGCGCGGGATACGCAGACCATGCAGGCCTATGTGGACCAGATGGATGCGGCCCAGAAGGAGCAGCTGCGGCTCGGCAAGGAGAAAGCCCTGCAGGACAAGCAGGATGAGCTCGATGCCCTGGAATCGCATATCCTAAACGATATCGCCGGGCGCGCCGCCAAGCTCGCCATCCTGCACCACTTCACGCTGGTCTTTGCGACACCGGCTCGCACCATCCCGTCGCTGCTCTATGAGAAGATGCCGTTCGGCGTGCGGCCGGAGCAGTATCAGGATGTGGTTTCCGTCGACGGGACGGATATCACGGACGAAATGGTCGAGGAAATGCAGAACCTCTGAAAGTTCCGCGCTGTCGCAAACGGATACTTGCCAACAGATACAAGCGAAATACAGAAAGAAGTTGTAAATCATTATGAAATTACGGAAAAAGTCCACGGCGCTGCTGGTCGCAGCGATGGCGGTCATGATGCTGACGGCCGGCTGCGGCAAAGTCAAGGTCGGCTATATCGAGGGATCCCGCGTCATGAAGGAAGCCCCGCAGATCACGGCAATTGTCGACGAAGGCAACCAAAAGATGGCAGCTGCGCAGAAGGAAGCCGAGGACAAGATGCAGCAGAATCCGGACATGAGCCAGGAGGATGCGCAGAAGCTCCAGCAGGATACGCAGCGCAAGCTCATGGGACTCAATCAGTCCTACAGCATCCAGGTCAAGCAGAAGATCGATACCGCACTTGACGGGATTGCGCAGAGCAAGAAGCTCGACGTCGTCATCGACAGCGAGAAAGAGCAGCCGACGGCGATCACGGGCTGCGTCGATGTAACGGATGATGTCATCGCGAAATTGCAGTAAGCAGTAAGGATGGTAAGGCATGAAAAAGACATTACGGGAGATTGCGGAGCTTGTCGGCGCACGCCTCGAGGGTGACGGCGATATCGTCATTTCCGGCCTCGACAATATCGATGGCGCGGGCCCGCACGATCTGACCTTTGCCGTGGAGCCGCATATCGATGCGGCACGGGAGTGCAAGGCGGCAGCCGTCATGCTGCCGGAAGGCGTGGAGAACTTCCCAAAACCGGCAATTTACGTTGAGGATCCGCGCGCGGCGTTCGCGAAGCTGCTGGATGCCTTCACGCCGAAGCTCCATTTCGAGACGGGCGTGAGCACCGAGGCGCATATCGGCAAGGACGTAAAGATCGGCCGCGATGTCGTTATCATGCCGTTTGCGGTTGTCGACGATCACGCGGTTATCGGGGACCGCGTGACGCTTTACCCGCATACCTATATCGGCCAGTATGCAGAGGTCGGGGACGATACGGTGATCTACTCGAGCGCGACGGTCCGCGAGCACTGCCATGTCGGCAAGCGCTGCGTGATCCACTGCTCGGCGGTCATCGGTTCCGATGGCTTCGGCTTTACGACGAAGGACGGCGTGCACACGAAGGTACCGCAGGTCGGCAACGTCGTGTTGGAGGACGATGTCGAGATCGGTGCGCACGACGGCATTGACCGCGCGGCCATGGGCTCGACGGTCATCGGCCACGGTACGAAGATCGACAACCTCGTGCATATCGGGCATAACTGCAAGATCGGCCCGAACTGCCTGATCGTCGCGCAGACGGGGATTTCCGGCTCGACGACCGTCGGCCACAACGTGACGTTCGGCGGGCAGGTCGGCACGGTCGGCCATATTACGATCGGCGCGAACTCCGTCTACGCGGCGCGTTCCGGCATCATCGGCAACATGCCGGAGGGCGTGTTCTGCGCCGGCTTCCCCGTTCAGCAGCATACCGAATGGCTGCGCATGCAGGCGGCCATGAAGCGCCTGCCGGAACTCTACAAGAAGCTGCGCAAGCTCGAAAAGAAGCTGGGAAAGAACGAATAAAAGAAAAACCTTCCCCTCGGGGAAGGCTTTTTTGTAGGAGAAACAGTATGTTGAGCTATTACCTGTTGAAATTGTTGAGCGCCATCGCGTGCCTGCTGCCGCGCTCGCTCGCCGAGCGCGCGGGCCGTGCGCTTGGCGCACTGTGCTGGCCGCTCGTACCCGCGAAGCGCAAGGCGCTTGCCAGGCGGCAGATCCAAGCGTGCCTGCACACGGATGAGGCCGAGACGCGCCGCATCGCGCGGGCGTCTGCCGTGCGTTTTGGACCGATGCTGATGGAGGTCCTGCGCTTTCCGGTGATCCGCCGGCACATCGAGCAATACGTGCGCGTCGAAGGCCTGGAGAAACTCCAGAAGGTCATGAAAGAGGGCCGGGGCGCGATCATCGCGGCGGCCCACACCGGCAACTGGGAGCTCATGGGCGGCGCGTTTGCGCAGTACGGCATTCCGCTCGCCGGCGTCGCAAAGAAGCAGAAGGCCGCGGGCGCGAACCGCTTCATCATGGAGTACCGCGCGAAAATCGGCATGCATATCCTCTACACAAGCGGTGTCCGCGAGATGTTCGCTATGCTGAAGAAGGGCTGGTTCATCGGCCTCATTATGGATCAGGATCCGAGCCGTCATGACGGCGTCGTCATCGACTTTTTCGATCAGCCGACGAATACGGTCGCGGGGCCCGCGTCGATGGCACGGTTTCAGAACGTGCCGATTTTCCCGGCGTTCATGCACCGGGAAGCCGATGGCACGCACACGCTCGTCGTCTACGACCCCATCACCGTCGAGAAGACGGCGGACAAGCGCGCCGATATCCGCCGCACGACACAACTGCTGAACGACGACATCGAGCGCCATATCCGCCGGTACCCGGAGGAATGGTTTTGGCTGCACGATCGTTGGAAGTCTATGCGCGAGGAGTAAAAAGCCTTTTATCGACTTTTACGGGGATGAGCACCGGCTCATCCTTTTTTTGTTGGAACTTGCCGCTCGTGAGGTCGGTGATGGAGGTCAGGATTTTTTCCTGCTGCTCGGGCTCGAGGAGCAGGTGGAGCGTGACGTTCTCGGCGTAGTCCGGCTCGCGCATTCGCACGCCCTGCCTGCGCAGGTAGTTTTGAAGCGCAGCGAGCAGGGAGTAGTCGACCGTGATGGCATACGGCAGAAAGGGCGTCATCGCGATGGTCGTGGCGGCGTCGAGGCCGAGCACGGCGGCGTGGCTGTACGCGCGGATCAGGCCGCCGGCACCGAGCTTGATGCCGCCGAAATAGCGCGTGACCACGAGCACGACATCGGTGAGGCCGCGCTTTTTGATGGCCTCGAGGATCGGGTTGCCGGCCGTCCCCCCCGGCTCTCCGTCGTCGTTGGACTTCTGCAGCTCCGCTTTTGGCCCGAGCACCCAGGCCGAGCAGTTATGCCGCGCGTCGTAGAAACGCTTTTTCATCTTCTGCACGAAGGCGCGCGCCTCTTCCTCGGTCTCGACATGCGCGAGATGCGTCAGGAAACGGGATTTTTGGATCACGTACTCTGTTTCGAGGCGGTCATCCCGCTCCTCGATGGTCTGATAGGACACCATGATAATTCCTCTCTATTCTTTCTAAGAAAAACAAAAAAATTCTCGAAAATTTTTCGTGAACTTTTATGGTAATTTGCTCGCGTTTGTAGTATCCTGTAGGGGATAAAGAAACGAAGCGCCGCGGATGGCAGCAGCTATACAAATCGCAGATGGAAGCGGTGCTGGGAAGGTTGTGTTAGTAAGGCCATGGACGAAAGAAAAATGAACAGAGGGCTGAAAAATCGCCAACTGCAGCTCATGTCCCTCGGAGGGGTCATCGGCAGCGGGTATTTTCTTGGAACCGGGTATGTGTTGGAGCAGGCGGGGCCTGCAGCGATCCTGTCGTATCTTTTGGGCGGGGTTATTGTACTGTGCGTTATGCTGTGTCTCGCGGAGCTTGCCGTCGAGAAGCCGGTTTCCGGCTCTTTTGTGACCTATGCGCGGGAGAATATCTCGCCGACATGGGCCTGTGGCGTCGGCTGGGCGTATTGGCTCAACTGGATTGCCTACGTGCCGTCGGAGATGATTGCCGCCGGCATCATCATGAACCATTTCGTCCCGGGCGTCAGCCAGCTTTGGTGGGCGGTCCTGTTTGGTCTTTTTGTCACGGCCATCAATCTGTTTCACGTTGATAAATTCGGCGAGACCGAATTTTGGCTCGCCCTGATCAAGATCCTCGCGCTCGCCGCGTTCTCCGTGGTCGCCCTGCTGATCTGTCTCGGCGTTATCGGTGATCAGGGCTACATTGGCACGAGCGTGCTGCTCGGCAGCGGCGGCTTTGTGCCGAAGGGTTACGGCGCGATCTTTCTGACGATGGTCATCATCCTCGTGAACTTTCAGGGCACGGAGATCATCGGTCTCGCGGCCGGGGAGTGCAAAGAGCCGGCGCGCAGCATCCCCATCGCTGTGCGCAACGTGACCTGGCGCGTGATCGCGCTCTACATCATCCCGATCTCGCTGCTGATCTCGATCCTGCCGTGGGATCAGGCCACGCTCTCCGACAGCGTGTTTGCAACGGCGGTTGCGGCCTACGGCCTGGATAAATTCGCGGCGGCGTTTGCGTTCGTCGTGCTGACGGCGGCGGTGTCCTGCTCGAATTCCGGGCTCTACGGTGCGGCGCGCGCGCTGTACGGGCTCGCCAAGATGGATATGGCGCCGCATACGCTCGCACACATCAGCAAAAACGGCGTGCCAAACCGCTCCATCCTCTTGTCGATTTGCGGCTGCTGGCTCGTGATCCTGCTCTATGCAGTCAACCCGGATTCGGCGGTCTACACCTATCTGCTCGCCGTGTCCGGCTTTACCGGCGCGATTGCGTGGATCTCCATCTGCTGGAGTCAGTACCGGGAGCGCCGCCAGCGCATGGCAGCGGGGACGGTCGATGCGCTCAAGTACAAGACGCCGTTCTTCCCCTACGTCACGCTGTTCGGCATCTGGGCGCAGGTCATCTGCCTTGTCGTCATGGTCTTTGATCCGGTGCTGCGGCAGTCGCTGTACGCGGGACTGCCCATGCTGATCGTGCCGATGATCTGGTATCGTCTGCGCGAGCGGAGGCGTGCCACACGGACGGTAAAGGCGTTTTGATGGGATGAGAATTTGATAGCGTTGCTTATTTTGCGGCGGGTGCTGGCTCAGCATCCGCCTTTTGCGTGCCGTCCGTTTCCTCGGCTGGCAGCGTCAGGAAGTCGCGGATGGCGGCGACCTCATCCGCGATGAACAGGGCGGAGGGGGATTCGCGGTTCATGACGGCCTCGAGCGTGCGGCTCTGCTCCTCCTGATCGTCGCTTTTTAGGCGGTTCGGATCTGCGGCGGCCTTCGTCAGCGCAATCGTGCGGTACTGTGCCTCGGCGTAAGCGTTGGTCTTCTTTGTCATCTGCACGGCGAGATCGTAGATGTTGTCGTGCAGGGCGACCGGCGGATTGTCGCCGGCGATGCGCGTGCGGAGCGCGCCCTCATTGTGCTCGAGCGCCCCGAGCCGCACGTAGACGGTCTGGATGCTGATGATGTCGCGGCGGAAGTCCTCGAGGATGCGGTGGTACTGCCGCCAGTTGTGGTCGAGGTCCGTGAGGTCTTTCTGATAGCCCGCATACCAGTCGGAGAAGATCTTTTGCTGCTCGGCGTTGTCCGCGCGTTCCTCGGCCGTGATGACGGGCCTTGGCTTTTCGCGCGGGTAGAGCGTCCACGTCAGCGCGCCGGCCGCTGCGAGCAGTGCGCAGAATGCCCAGAACCAGCGCTTTTTCGGCGTGTAGTGATAGAGTAGAAAAAGCAGGATCGCAGCGAGAAGAACGAAAACAAGAAGCAGCATCAAAGGGCATTCCTCCCTAAAACAGTGATGATCGGATACCCTTTATTTTAGCATAGAGACAGGGCACTATCAACTTGCAAGCCGCGGAGGAAAAGGCTATACTGTAGTTCGTAGCCGTATCTTTTGATCGAGGTCGATAACATGAAAAACAGGCAGAAAATACAGGAAACAACGAAATTCTTCCATGGCTTTTGGGGATTGTTCAAAGGCTATTGGTCATCAGAGGAAAAGTGGAAGGCGCGCGGCCTGCTCGCGGCTGTCATCCTGCTGAACTTCGCGGCGGTCTATCTGCTCGTGCAGATCAACAGCTGGTACAACGTGTTTTACAACGCGCTGCAGTCGTATCAGGCGTCGGCGTTCTGGCCGCTCGTCGGGCAGTTCACCCTGCTCGCGTTCCTCTACATCCTCCTCGCGGTTTACGCGATCTACCTGCGGCAGATGCTGCAGATCAAATGGCGGACCTGGATGACGGACCGGTATCTCGCGCGCTGGATGAGCGATCAGACGTATTACCGGCTACAGGTGCTCGGCAGCGACACAGATAACCCGGACCAGCGTATCAGCGAGGATATCAACCAGTTCGTGACGTTGACGCTCCAGCTGCTCGTCGGCTCGCTGAAGGAGCTCACGACGCTCGCGGCATTCGCCGTCGTGCTCTGGAACCTGTCCGGCGTTTTAACGGTGCCGGTCGGCAGCCATGCGTTCACGATTTACGGCTATATGTTCTGGTTCTCGCTGGTGTACTCGATCATCGGCACGTTTCTCGCGCATCTCGTCGGGCGCAAGCTCATCGGGCTCGACTTTGATCAGCAGCGCTATGAGGCGGATTTCCGTTTCAACATGATGCGCGTGCGCGAGAACAGTGAGAGTGTCGCGTTCTACCGCGGCGAACGCCCGGAGACGCGCGGATTCAAGGAGCGCTTTGCGAAGGTCATCAAAAACTACTGGCAGCTCATGCGCCGGACCAAACTGCTGAATTTCTACGTCAACGGCTACGGCCAGCTCGCCATCATCGTGCCGCTCATTATGGCGGCGCCGCGGTACTTCGACGGCGCGATGGCGCTCGGCGGCCTCATGCAGACCGTTTCCGCGTTCGGCCGTGTGCAGGACGCCCTGTCGTATTTCGTGACGTCATACGATACGATCGCGCAGCTCGCGGCGGTCACGCGCCGACTCGACAGCTTCACGACCCATATGGAGCAGGCCGGCGCCGTGAAATCGGAAATCTCGCGCGGCGAGGATATGGAGGGGGCGCTGTCCCTGCAGAACCTCTCGGTCTCGCTGCCGGATGGGCAGACGCTGCTCTCGGACTGCACGGTTCATGTGGAACCGGGTAGCCGCGTGCTCGTGACGGGCGCGTCGGGTTCCGGCAAGAGCACGCTTCTGCGCACGCTCGCGGGACTCTGGCCGTATGGCAAGGGCACGATTGACTTGCCGAAAGGCGCGCGCATCATGTTCCTGCCGCAGCGGCCGTATCTGCCGCTCGGCAGCCTGCGCCGCGCGCTCTGCTACCCGATGACGGCGGCCGACGATGCGGATCTGCGCCGCGCGCTTGCGCGCGTCGGCCTCGAGCGCCTCGAGGGCGAACTCGATACCATCGACGACTGGAGCCGCATCCTGTCGCTCGGCGAGCAGCAGCGTCTCGCCTTCGCGCGCATCCTGCTCGTAAGGCCTGCGTGGGTTTTCCTCGACGAGGCGACCTCCGCGCTCGACGAGCCGCGCGAGCAGGAGATGTACGAACTGCTGCGGAAAGAGCTCCCAGACACGAGCATCGTCAGCGTCGGCCACCGCTCGACGCTCCGCGCACAGCATACCGAGGAACTCCGCCTCGAGGGGGACGGCACATGGAAATGCATCCCGATTCCCGCGTAAAGTCTGTGGATTTTTAATGAAATAGAACGGACGATTTCTTGCGGAAATCGTCCGTTTATGCTAAAATCATAGTAAGAAAAAGAGTTGCGCGGCGTTGTGTGGTCGCCAGCGTCCCTCTTAATCTAGAATTGGAAGGTCTGGCTATCGACACAGTCAGTACTCCTTTCTGGTTCGGTTACCGAAAAAGGCTATGCTATTTCAGCAACAAGGTAGCAACGCCAATCAGTACTTGGAGAATAGTCAGCAGAAGCATGATATACTCGTAGGTTTTCATGGGCTGCACCCCCTCTCCAGAGGGAGTTGACGCACCGTGCAACTCTATACGGATTATATCATATTGCTGGCTATTTTTCTATATGGTAATTGCTATAGGAAAATGTTATAGTAGTTATAGTATATGAAATGATTTTTCCAATAAGAACCATCAATAAGAGCGGACAGCGCTTAAGTATTGGTGAAAAAATACGATAGCCTGTATAGGAAAAGGTGAATTGTGCGCGATAGGTGTTTAAAGTAAGGATACGGAGGAATTGTCATGGCATTGGTTGTGAAGAATAATATGCAGGCGACCGGCACGCTGAATCAGCTCGACAAGAACGCGAACCTGATGGCGAAAGACCTCAAGAAGGTTTCCTCCGGCATGAAGATCAACTCCGCGGAGGACGACGCCTCGGGCTACTCCATCGGCGAGAAGATGGACGTGCAGGTTCACGGCCTTTCGCAGGACAGCCAGAACACGCAGAACGGCAACAGCATGCTTCGCACCGCGGAGGGCGCGATCCAGTCGACCGTGGATATCCTGAGCACGCTGAAAGAAAAGGCCATCAATGCGGCGAATGATACGAACACCGACGCTGACCGTGCGACGATTCAGAAAGAAGTCAATACGGCTATCGACCAAATCGATGAGAACGCCAATGTAACGTATAACGGCGTCACGATGCTTGATGGTTCGAAGAACAGCGCAGTCGTGCAGCCGGGAACTTATACGAGCTTATCGAACTCGAGTTTTTCTGATGAAATTACGATAGATTCCTTGATGACTGACCTTAAAGCAAGAGATGGGGATAGTCTCGAGGTTCAAGTCGGCGACCACGTGACAGTGTCGTATGTCCAACAGGGAAAGACGTATACGAATACAACAGAGGTTGCAGATGATACGGCGTTTGGAGATGTATTTGATTGGGAACCGCTTACGAGTAATATGACGGTTATCGGGTCGGATACTGAGATTGGGTCGGGCCCCACTGGTGAGAAGGTCTATACCGCAGATGGACATAAAGCTATTACGTATAGAGCAAGCAATCCTGGGATTGCTGGGCAGATTGCCGGGCTGACGGTCAGCGTCTACAAGGCGGACGGGACACCGCGCATTACGGCGAATACCGTCATCAATAACTTTACCGAGACAGTTCGTGCGCAGAATCCTTCACCGGATAATTCACTGTCGTATCAGATTGGTACGAAAGCCAATCAGAATGTGAGAATCGGGTTCACGGATCTCCGTGCGGAGGCGCTCGGCCTGCGCGCAACGGATGGCAGCTGCATCCAGCTCACGACGCAGACGGCGGCAAACGCAGCAATCAGCGCGTTCGACAACGCGATATCGAAGGTGCTCGACGAGCAGACGAAGGTCGGTTCCGTTGAGAACCGCCTCGATTACACCGACGCGAATCTGACCACGGAGAACGAGAACACGACCGCGTCCATGTCCACCATCCGCGATGCCGATATGGCGAAGGAAATGACGGAGTACACGAAGCACAGCATCCTGACGCAGACGGCGCAGGCCATGCTTGCACAGGCCAATTCGAATGGCAGCTCGGTCCTGAGCCTGCTCAGAGGAGAATAAAGCTTCATTTTGGAAGATATATCAGCCTCTCCCTAGGGAGGGGCTGAATTTGGCATTATCGTACGGAAACGAAATACAACTAGGAAAGTGGGAATACAATCGTGCGGAACGCAAAGGAAAATCGGGATCTGAAACTGGCGGTCAGCCTAGCCCTGACAGCGGGCTTGTTTGCTGTGCCGCAGATTTCTTACGGCGCGCCGGTGCTGGATTCGAGTTCGACGCGCAACGCGAACTACGTCGATGTCAAGCAGCATGACAAGGTAACGGATATCACCGGCAAGCAGACGCACAACGTCATCGACTGGAAGGATTTCTCCATCAATCAGGGAGAGACCGTCCAGTTCGATCAGGGCGCGAAGACCAGAGACTATCTGAACCTCGTCACAGGCAATCAGCAGTCCACCATCAACGGTGCGCTGAAGGGCGGCAAGGACGTCTATATCGTCAACCCGAACGGTGTCGTGTTCGGCAAGGGCGCGAGCGTCGATGTCGGGAATCTCTACGTCTCGACGGCGAAAGCAACGCTCGATGTAACGAAGTATCTGGCGAGCGGTGCGTCGCCGCTCGTCAATACGGCATATCAGGCAGCTGGCGCCGTCACGAACCTCGGCAAGATTTCGGCGGACCGCGTCGAGGTTGAGGGCGGCAACATCAAATTCCTGAGCACCGGCGATGTGACGGATGCGAAGGGCGCCATCAATGCGAACGTCCAGCTGACGACGTCGACGGGTACAATCCAGATTGGCCATGATGCTGGGGATAAGACAACGTATACGACCCTGCGTGCCTCGGATACTTCGACGGCTACTGTTTCTACGGACAGCACGGGCGGAACGTCGAATGCGCTTGTTGCAACGACGTCGAGCACGGTCGTTCCGGAAGACTATACGACCATCAAGACGTTGTCTGACCTGCAGAATATGACGACTGGCGACAGCATGGCGAAGTATTGGCTTTATAACAATATCGATGCGTCGGGACAGTCCTATACGCCAGTGGGGTCAGCTTCTGGCAGTGCGGCATTCCAGGGCACCTTTGAGGGCAATTTTTTCTCAGTTTCGAATCTGAATGTCAGCAATGTTGCTTATGGTGGCCTTTTCGGTCAGGCAAATGGTGCGACAATCAAGGATGTCGGCGTCAAAGGCGGGACAATTTCTGCGATGACAGGTGCGGGGGGCATCGTCGGGCTGGCGACCGGCGAAACAAAGCTGACAAATGTGTTCAACAATAGCACGACGGTCAGTGTTGCCAAAGCAGGCGCTACATTGGGGAGTGGCGGAGTCGTTGGTATTGTAAATGGTACTTTGACCATTGATACGGCTTACAACACGGGTGCTTATGGAGACAAAAATAATTGCGGTGGTTTGATTGGCAACCTGATATCAGGCACTGCAACGATTGAAAATGCGTACAATACTAGCACAAATCATAGCGGAACAATAATCGGCAGATCGAATCTTGGTACTCAGCTCAATGTCACGAATGCGTACATAACGGGAACTGTTCCTAAGAATGTATATCTCCGTGGAACATCGGTATATACTAATTTCGTCCAAAGTGCGAGTTCGAAAAATAAAAGTGCATATACTGCGCTTACTGGCGTATCGGATTCTGGGACGGAGAATACGGTCTGGCGCATCTATGAGGGGCAGACCATGCCGCTCTTGCGCGCTTTCCTGCGCGGCAATGCGACCGGCGGCACGGTCACGGTCAATTATAACTATACGCAGGGAGATAACAGCGGTTCTGTCGCCGGGAAGGATCTCTCGGTCGTTTATAATGCAAATGATCTGAAATTGAATAACCTGTCGTTCCAGCCATCTTCGAGTGCCACGGTGGATACCTCGAAAATCATGATGGCCGGCGGCGTCGCGGTCGGGAGCAATACCACGAATGATGGAGCGGCGAGCCTGCATGATGCGAATAAGTATGACGCCGGCGACGGATCGAGTCAGGACGATAATAAAGCGTATGCTGCCTCGGATGGCATCCAGTATTTCTATACCGGTCAAGATGGCTACGATCTCGTTGGCGGCCATATCGATATCACGCCGAGAACGGTAAAGATCACGGCGGATTCGCTGACCAATGGAACCGCACAGAAGGAATACGACGGGACAAATGATGCGACGAAGGCCATCCAGGCACTGTTCAAGGGGAACGCGAGTTCCAGTTCCGGGATTATCGCGAGTGACTATTATTCAGACGGATCAGATGGCAGCACGGAGAATCTGACTGGTACCGCGTATGTGGATCCTACCGGCGTTACGGCGACATTCAGTGATGAGAAAGTTGGCGCACATAAAGCGATAGCGCTTTCGGGCGGGCCGACGTTGAAGAATGTCGCCGGGAAGCATAACTATGTCATGAGCGCGGCTAGCGAGACGCTGAATGGTAAGACAATCTATGGCAATATCACGCAGCGGGCACTTACGGTATCCCTGAAGAACGGCACGATTGAAAAGGTCTATGATGGCACGACAGCCCTTAAGAATGGCACGGCACTTTCCGATTACCTGACCTTTGACAGCACGAAAATCGTTACAAAAACCGATTCGTCCAAAAACAGCAAGGCGGACGATGTGTCCCTTGTCGTTGGATCCGGCAGTTATGATTCAAAGAATGCGGGCAGCCGTACGGTTACTTTTAGCGATATCCAGCTTTCCGGCAACGATGCGGGGAACTATGTCCTGAAAGACAGCAATGGGAATGTCCTTTACGATACGGTGAAGAATGACATCGGGAGTAATGTCAGCAATAAGTCCTTTGCTACAGATCAGGCGAAGATAACGCCGCGGAAAATCGGAGACCTGACGCTCAACCAGACCACCAGCCGCGAATACGACGGTACATCGGATTATGCTGGAACGGGAACGACGCAGACGCTGGATGTTTCGAAAATTTCGATGGATACGGCAAAATCAACGGATACCGGCATCGTTTCGGGAGATGATGTCGTCATCACGGCAGACGGCAGCGGTAAGTTCTATCAAGATGACGGGAAAACCAAGGCAAAAAATGCCGGCGAAGCAAAGAAAATCCAATATAATGTCAAAGTATCTGGCGCGGATATCGGCAATTACTCCTTTGATGGATCCACGGCATTGAATAGCGGCGCGACGGGGACGGCTCTTGGTACGGGTGAAATCACGAAGCGGACCCTCTACATTTCCGGCGGCAAGGGCGTCGACAAAGCCTATGACGGAAACAACAGCGTTCTGGTCGATGCCCGCAAGGTTGATCCAACCAATACGACGGACAGCCCGGTGGTCTATACGGATCAGAATGACACGAAGCATCATCTTGTCGGGTCAGATACGTTTTCGCTGGATGGCAGTAGTACCTATGAACAGGCAGCTGTCAAATATGGTGCGGACGGGAAACCGGCAGCACAGCAGATTACCTATCATGTATTCATCAATCAGGGTGGACTGGATAACTATCAATTCGATAGCAGTGGAAGCAGCAAGATATCCCTGACCACAGACGCCGCTGGGAAAAGCATCACGGGCATCATTACCCCTGCCATCGTATCGGATCTGACGTTTTCGGATATTTCGAAGACCTATGATACGAAGGCAGATGTACTTGGTGCGCAGGATACCGATAAGATTGCTTTGGAGAGCGCCAAGGTGTCGGGAACAACCGTTACGGCGGAAGCGCTGGCAAAGATCCTCAATACTGCGAAAACAGGTGATGATGGCATACAGGGAACGTATGGCGGAATAACGGATGGGAAATTTTCTGCCAATGAGCATGTCATCCGCGACAGCAGCGGGAACGTCATCACCGATGGAAAGGATGTCCGGTACACGAACATCCAGCTGCTCAATACCAATTATACATTTGCACAAGATGCCGACGGCAACAAAATCTCGTTGACGAACGGCCTGGCTTATGGTGCGCCGATTACCGCCACGACGGCTTTCGGCAAAGGTACGATCCAGCCGCTGGCTATTTCCGATAAAAAGAATCTGTCCCTGACGAAGCTGCATGATATCACGAAAACGTATGATGGCGATGCCAAGGTAAAATACGACAAGGATAGCAGTCAGGCTTCGTATTACGTGGGTGATTTGAAGGCCCGCATCGACAGCACAAAGGGATTCGATGCGGAGAATAATACCATCACGATACCGTATACGGTGACGGATGCAGTCTATGCCGATAAGAACCATGGAGAAAACAAAGGCGTTACGTATACGCTCAAGATAAACTACAATCAGGGTGCGTATACGGATTATTCCATCGACAGTCTGCTCCAGAATGGCACGCTGACCTATGATACCGGGACGGGAACCCCTCTGACCGGCACGATTTCTCAACGCGTACTGAAGGGGATTGTCCAGAATACACCATCGATTACGGCGAAGGAATACGATGGAACAACAGCTGTCGTAAAGACGGTGGGCGATACGGTGACGGCACCGACGAGCGATGAGCTCGTCAGCATCGGCGGCATGGGAATCGTCGACTCGGACAAAAATACGGTCACGAATGCCTCGACTGCTGCGTATGATGCAAAGGATGTCGGCGAGGGAGCAAGCCGCATCACGTATACGTTCAAGCTCGACGGCGACGATAATGGCAATTATACCTTTGAGAGCTCGACAGAGAACGGGTATGGGAAGATTACGCCGCGTAACCTGACCCCGACGTTTGATAAGCTCACAAAGACCTTCGACAATACGGATGCCGTTTCCAAAGATGGTACGAAACTCACGGATCTTGATCCGGCCCAGAATTATTCCTTGGATCGTGTGGTGTCTGGCGATACGGTAACGCTCTCTTATGATGCGGCGTACCGTGATGTCAATGCCGGAGAGGCGGATGATTACGTTCACTACACGAACCTTAAGCTGGCAGGGGATGATGCGAAAAATTATCAGCTGGCTTCATCGGTACAAACTGCGGATGACGGATCCCGCTATATGGACGGGGCCGGGGCAATCAAGGCTGCGGTAGTGGATGCAAAGGATATACTGGCCAAGTTCCGTACCATCACGAAAGTCTATGATGGCAGCGACGCGGTCAGCTATACGCACGATGCGGATTCTTATAGCGGACAGGAGGGCGGCAATGGCCAGCCTGCGAATAGCGCAAGCGATGCCGACTACATTCAGAGCATCAGCATCAATGGTATAACGCTGACGAGCGGGAAGGACTATACCTTCACGCCGGACAGCGCGGTATACAATTCCAAGAATGTCAAAGACGCGGTTTCCGCAAAGTATCAGTTCACCTTAAGCGATACGATGCAGAAGAACTTCGACTTTGCGACGAACCAGCAGAATTTGTTGGATTTCACGGATAGCCAGTCGAGTGGTCAGAAAGCAAGCTATGCAGCTGGCGTGTTGACGGAAAATCCGCTCGCCAGCATTCAGGCGAAATATGTTACGGCAAAACTTTCGGGCGTCGATGATGTCATAGAGAAAACGTACGACGGCAATACGAAACTCGTTCAAAAAGATGGTACGACGGCCTATGACATCACGAACCGCGTGACCTTCCAGGGCCTCCTCGGAACCGATGGCACGACGGCGAAAGTGTCCGGGCAGTATCAATCGAAAGATGTTGCCTATGTGGATAACGATACATCGAAAGACGTGACGACGCAGAACGTCATCTATACCCCGACGCTTGAGAACAATACGTATGGAAATTATCAGCTTGTCGCGGATACCGACGGGACAGCACTGACTGATGGCCAGCTGGTTGGTATCAACCAAGGGAAGATTGACCGCCGCATGCTGGATTTGTCTGTCGATAAAGTCACGAAAACCTATGATGGAACGGCAGCACTCAACACTGCGAACAAAGGGGCTTTCAACCCGACGCTTACGGGCCTCGTGAGCGGAGAAAGCCTGACGCTGAACAGCGATGACATTACTGGAACCTATGGCGAAACGCAGAATAGTAATTTTGTCGAGGATGGGAACGTCAACGGCGATGAGGGCGCAAAGGCCATGCGCTACGTCGGTCTTGAGAACGCGTTGAAGAATGCCAACGGTCAGTCGGCTGCGGTGAAGGCCAGCAATTACCAGATTGCCGATGCAAAATACTTCAATGAATCGGCAGATAAAGGTCAGATTACGCGTCTGGCCATTGATGCATCAGATATCAAAGAAGGCTGGCAGCCTACCGTCACGAAAGAATACGACGGGACAAAAGCGCTGGAGCATCCAGAGAATTACTATGGACTTTACATCGATTCGGCAAACGGCGTCAAACTGCCGAGCACGATTCATTTCGCCTATAACCTGGATGCGTCTCAGGCAAACGGAAAAGATATCTTCAATGCGTCGAATGTCAGTGACGCGGATTCCGTGACGTTCCATATCCGGGGGCTCAAAGACAGCGGGCGTCTTTCCAATAATTTCACGATGTCCGGAACGTTTGATTTTGCCAATTATTCGCGCGATGTGACGCTACATAACGGGGATAAGCTCAACGCAAACGGCAACGTTGTTGATGAGAACGGTAATGTCATTAGTGCGGACGGCAAGAAGATTATCGGCAAGGTTGATGTAAATGACACGCAGACCGCGACGGTCGCCATTACGCCGCGCACGGTCTATGCGAAGGCCGCCAATGCCAATCTGACGAAAACCTATGACGGCAAATCGGCAGTGGAGAATGCGGTGGCGCCGTTGATCCTCTACGCGAAAACGAAGGATGGCACGACCTCCTATCTTGCGGGCTCGGATCAGGATACTTCCACGGGCATCTATATTGACGCAAGCGGGAACGAAACGGCTAATGCGACGGCAAACACGACAAATGGCGCCAAGCAGGTCAAGTATACGCTTGGCATCCAGACGGCGGATTCGAAGAACTATATCGTTCTGGACACCGATGGAAATACGCTTTCCAGCACGGCGAGCGGCGGTACACTGAAAACGGAAGGAACCATCCTGCAGAAACAGCTGCAGCTTGTGCTGAAGGATGGAACGCGTTTGGATAAGACATACGATGGCACATCATCCCTTACGCAGGATGCCTTGAAGAATCTGCAGTTCAGCGGCCTCGAGAATGGAGAAAAGCTGACGGCGGCAATCGGTACGAAAGGCCTGCATGGCGATTATGTGACGGGCACCGACGAGTCGGACAAGGGCGCAGCACAGGCAAATGTCAACTGGCAGGATGATGCTGCGGATGACTGGGGAATTTCCATTTCCGGTGTCCAGAATGCATTGGCCAATGCTACCTCAGAGAACGGTGCTATTTCCAGCAACTATACCATCGGCGATACCGTTTATTTCCAGCAGGCGCAGCATAAAGGGAAAATCCTTCCGCTGTCGTTGACCATGGCGAACCTCAAGGAGAACTGGTCGCAGGCGAAGAAAGAGTATGATGGGACAAGCGCCGTGAGCAATCCGGAAAAATACTTGTCTCTGTCGCTGCAGAATCTGAAATCGAATGAAATTTCGGTTGGCGCGGATGGCGTGACGGTCAGCTATGCGTTGAAGAAAGATGGCGCGAATTTCGCGCAGAAGGACGCAGGGAAAGGCCTCATGGTCAGCTATGATGTGGCTGGCTTTGACGGCGTGAAGAATGCCGACGGCACGGATAATCATAATTTCTCGCTTGCGGGTATCGCGAATACGGAGACAACGTACCAGAATACCGATGGTGGCCGCGCAGCGGACGGCTTGATCACGCCGCGTGTGATTGCGGTGAAGACGGTCGACGGCGCGGACTGGAATAAGGTCTACGATGGCAGCGCAGCCGTGAAGGATGCGAAGAACAAGTTCGTCTTCACGCATGTTGGCGGCGCGCAGGATTCCGGTCTGGATGATGTCCTTGAGAGCGATATCGAGAAGGGTTCCGTGAAATCTGCGACGGTTTCCGCGTATTATACGGAAGACGGATCGGATGACAAGAATGCCGGTACGGCGAAGAAAATCCGTTATACGGCATCTATCGACGACGGCGATAAGAATAACTATACGTTCGTTTCGGTCGATGATCCAGCTGATGCGATACAGACAAAGTCAGTCTCGGCAGAAGATTCCGGCCTGACCGGTGCTATCACAAAGAGGAAAGTCTATGTCGACCTCGATAATCCGAACGGCGAGCTTGTGACCAAGACCTACGACGGCACGGCGGACGTGACCGAGACGAATGGCGGTCTGTCCAAGTGGCAGTCCAAGGTCAAGGCACAGGGGTACGATGAAGCGGCGCAGACAGGCCTTGTGGCTGGGGATGACGCTGCACTTGAGACGGATGCCGTAAAGGTGAATTTCAAAGATGCTGATGTCGCGCGCGACAATGGACGCGTAACGACGAAAGATGCATATTTCAGCAATTTCCAGCTCGGCGGCAAGGATTCCGGGAACTATGAACTCGCCATTGCACTGGGCAAAGGCACGGAAGATGGCAAGCTTCAGACGGCCGGCATGATCACGCCGAAGACGGTGCAGGTCTCCATCAAGACGACGCCGACGAAGGAATACGATGGCACGACGGCGCTTGATCCGTCTCAGGCGTCCGAAGGGAATATCCAGGTGGATAAGTCCGGCGTGCTCGTCGGCAACGATACGCTGAATGTCAGCCTGCAGTCCGGCAAGGCGCCGTCCTATGACAATGAGCATTCGAATCAGACGAACGGCGGCAAGGGCATCGGCGTGAACTATTATCTGACTTGGGATAATGGCAACTACGAGCTCGTGCATACGGCGTCCAGCAGCGGCGATACGCAGACCGTGACGACGGACGGCATGAACGGCACGCTCCGCACGGAGAGCGGCATCATCACGCCGCGCGCGCTGACCATCGACAGCGTCGCCGATGTGACGAAGGTCTACGATGGCACGCGGGATGTGGATAAAACCGTCATTTCGCAGACGCGGGATGCCAATGGCGTCTACCATGATGGCGACGAGCTCAACCATTCGACGGCGAGGATCACGGTCGGCCGGGTCGTCAATGGCGACGATGTCGGCTTTACGGCAGTCGGCCAGTACGACAATCCGTACGCTTCTTCGCCAGATGGCCAGGATGATTACAAGCACGATGTCACCTATAAATTCGCTATCACGAATATGGATTATCAACTGAAAAACAGCACGGGGAGCGGCAAGGGATATATCACGCGCCGCGGCCTGACTGTGCAGGCTGTACCGGCGGACATTTACGCTGGTCAGGATATGCCGACGTTCACCGGCAGCGTCACGGGCTGGCTGACGGGTGAGACCGATGGCAGCGGGGACTTCGTGTTCCACGCGTACTCCGATACGACGGATGCCGATGGCAATACGGAGACTTCACGGCTCGAGTCGGCGCGCATGCCTGGCAAGTACGCTGTCTACGGCACGTACAATGGCAGCTTCTCCGGGAACTACGGCCGGAACTACCATTTCGAGCAGGCGCCGGCGAATGCTACGGCATTCGAGGTCAACTATATCCCGGATAAGCCGTATCGCGAGACGATCAACCCGTCGCATCATCCGGAAAGCGGCGGCGGGGTCTCCGTACCGAAGTCGCAGAACGTCGTCACCGATTTCGTGAAGCCGGCACAGGCCAATATCGCCTATCCGGCCAGCAACGGAAAAGCAACGGCAGTCGATCTCTCGAACGGCAGCGATACGTCGACCTCGTCTGCCTACCGCGCGTACACGCAGCAGAGCGGCACGACCATCGGCACGATGGAGATCATCAATGCGGATGTCGTGAACCTCGACAGCAGCCGGCGCGTCGACCTCGATGACAGCACGGCGGCAATGCAGCGGATGGATGGCAGCCGCGTCGGGAGTATCGAGATCCAGAGCTCCGATAACGGCGCGACGCTGACCATCACGAACGATTTCCCAGATGTATTCGAGGCCGATAACAATGTGTCGGAAAAGAAGGCACAGGCGGCCATCGAGAACGCTTCGGCTTGAAAAAATGGTAAGGATGCGTTAAGATAACACTATAGATAGAGCAAGGCAGACGCTCTGCCCTGCTCTTTTTTTGAAGCGGAGGAATTTCAGGATGTCAAAGAATCATAAAGCAGGGAAGGCGGCATGGCGGGTGCTGACTCTTATGACGGCTGCCAGCGTCATGGCGGGCGGTGCCGTCTATGCAGCAGTACCGCCTGTACCGGAGAAAGTGCAGGACAGTCAGCACGAAATCAATCAGAATATCAACGCGTTGCCGGTGAATCCGGGACGGAACGGGCAGAGCGGAGAGAAGCAAGGCACGGCGGAGGTTGAGAACCAGCTGCCGGAGAAGGGCAGCGAGCAGCAGGACGTGAAATTCACGATCCAGAATTTCCGGCTCGATGCCAGAGAGATGCACCTCAATAAGGAAGATCTCTCTGCAATCCTGACGCCGGCGATGGACCGCCCGATGACGATTGCGGATCTCAACCGCACGCTTGACGCGCTGACGCGCTACTGCCGCCAGCACGGTTACCCGGCGGCGGCTGCCTACGTGCCGGCGCAGGAGGCAAAGGAAGGCGTCGTTCTGCTGAAAATCACGCCGGGCCGCTACGGTGAGGTGAAGCTCGAAAACCATTCGAAGCTCAAGGACCGTGTGGCACAGAGCTTCGTGAACGGGCTCAAAAAGGGCAGCATCATCGAGACGGCCGGCCTTGAGACGACGCTCTACTCGATTTCCGATGTATCCGGTACGAAGGCCGTCGGCGTACTGACGCCTGGGAAAGCGTTCGGCACGAGCGATCTGACCGTGCGCATCGAGAACGGCAAGGGAGAGAACACCGTCACCTATGTGGAAAACTACGGCAGCAAAAATGCCGGCCGCTACCGCCTCGGCTTGCAGGAGAGCCTGTACGATGTCGGCGGCACGGGTGCGAAGCTCAACGCGGGCACGTTGCTCTCCAACCACGACATGCACAATTTCTACGTGAACTATGAAACGCTCGTCGGACACGGCGGCACGACGCTCGGCGTCGGCGTGAGCCGCATGGACTATGAACTCGGCAGCCGGCTCAGCGATATGGGCGCGATGGGCATCTCGACGACGCTTTCGCTGTTCGGCAGCGTGCCGGTCTATCACCTGACGGACCGTATGCTGCGCTTCGATTACGGCTACGATTACCGCGATATGCACGATGATCTCGACGCGTACAACCTGTCGGGCAAGAAGCATTCGCACAGTGTGCACGCGGGGCTTTCGGGCTACTGGAAGCGCAATGGCTTTATCTCGGACTACACCTTCCGCCTGGTACATGGCACGGTTGGCATGGACACCTGGTACTCGCGCCTGCTCGGCGAGCGCAGCAATACCGAGGGGCAGTATACCAAGGCGGAGTTCTCGCTCGACGCGACGCACAGTCTCGGTCACCGCACGGATGTGCTCGTGAAGACGAGCGCGCAGCTCGCGGAGTCGAATCTTGACGGATCCGAGGAGTTCTACCTCGGTGGGGCGAACGGCGTGCGCGCGTATCCGCAGGGCGAGGGTTCCGGCGATGAGGGCATCCTCGGGTCGGCGGAATTCCGCTACTACACGGATACGCCGGGCCTTGTGCTGAGCACGTATTTCGATATCGGCCATGTCGCCTACAACAAGAACGGCGCGAAGGAAAGCGTGTTGAACGGCGTGCCGAAGAAGGGCCAGACACTGAAGGGCTGGGGCCTCGGCGCCGCCTACCAGCAGCCGGACGACTGGTTTGCGCGCCTCGATTACGCGCGCCGCATCGGCGGGGATGAGAACCTCACGGAAGATGCGAAGGCGAAGGGCCGCGCGTGGTTCATGTTCGGGAAGATCTGGTGATCCCGTCGAAAAAAGAAAAAGTTACGTTTTAGGGGTTGACAACCGCCCCGAAAATCAGTAAAATATATTTTGTCAGTCGCGAGCGACACTCCTTCGGGAGTCGCTCGGCCGGCAAAATCAAGCGGAAATAGCTCAGTGGTAGAGCATCACCTTGCCAAGGTGGGGGTCGCGAGTCCGAATCTCGTTTTCCGCTCCATGATGCGGAAATAGCTCAGTGGTAGAGCATCACCTTGCCAAGGTGGGGGTCGCGAGTCCGAATCTCGTTTTCCGCTCCATTTTTTTGATTCTTATGGGCCTATAGCTCAGTTGGTTAGAGCAACCGGCTCATAACCGGTCGGTCCTTGGTTCGAGTCCAAGTGGGCCCACCAAATAATTTTATATTTTTTTTCTTAACATGGCCCAGTAGCTCAGTTGGATTAGAGTATTTGACTACGAATCAAAGGGTCGAGGGTTCGAGTCCCCCCTGGGTCACCATGTTTGTGGGTAGGTGCCCGAGTGGTTAAAGGGAACAGACTGTAAATCTGTCATCTTCGGATTACGATGGTTCGAATCCATCCCTGCCCACCACTGAACTTTCAGCGTCGCGCAAGCGGCGCTTTTTTCGTGCCTGAAAATAATCAAGCAAAAAGCTCCGGTTTATATTGGCCGAAGCTTTTTACTTACTCGATTGGGCAGGATATATTTTTACCATTTCGTTCAGCGCTGTGCTTGCCTTCAAATAGCGCCTGGCTTACTCGGCGCATTAATTCATCTTGTTCGGCAGCAGCCGAGAATATAGTTTGTTTGTCTTTAGGCAATACCTCACCTTCTAGCGGGGTTATTGCTAATTGCAGCCTGTGCTCTTTGTCTTTGCGGAAGGAATGTTTCATTCTGGTAGCCAGCCATTCGGTAATCATTTCAATATTTTGAAATGAAGC
Source organism: Selenomonadaceae bacterium (assembly GCA_022773425.1). Taxonomy (GTDB): domain Bacteria; phylum Bacillota; class Negativicutes; order Selenomonadales; family Selenomonadaceae; genus UBA2897. The sequence continues at coordinate 7 of JALFBM010000045.1, read as the reverse complement.
GTTTTTG
>JALFBM010000040.1 GCA_022773425.1 Selenomonadaceae bacterium | reverse complement strand
TGAATTCAGCCGTGTACTTTTTTCGTGGCATGATAGCAACCTCCGTTTTCATTACTACTACTATATCATGCACTCCTAAAAAATTCACGGGTGGTCTAAATCCATGGGCCCATTATACTATGCATCGCCACTAGACCACGTTGAGACGGACAAGGTGGCACATGCAGCCGTGAGCTATGTTATCAGCGACCAGCTGTATAAGCATGGGATGAATCACTTTTTGGCAGCTACAACGACGATTGCGCTAGGCGCCGCGAAAGAGAAATTCCTAGACAGTCATTGGGACGGAAAAGATTTTGCGGCGGACTGCATGGGCGCCATGCTATATCAGATCAGATTCTAAGGAGGGAGCCGCATGGACGAAAGAGATTTCTGGGTATCAATGTCGGCGAAACTCGCAAGAATTGACGAGCGGACACAGCAGATACAGGAAGAGATTAAGGGATTGCATGAACTGCGGGACCGATTGACGGCGGTGGAGCAGCGGGCAAAGTCCAATACTCACCGCCTGGACGGATTAAAGACAACCGCCGCGTTACTGGCAACAATCGCGTCGATTCTGGTCAATCTGACCGCGGTTGCCTTAAAGATTATCTTTGGGAAGTGAGACCTTGAAAGAAAAGTTCTTACAATTCACAGAATGGGCGCAAAAAGAGTGGCTGGCCATCGTGATATTCATGACGATTGTTTCATTATTCTTTTTGTGCCTGGTATTTCTGTCATGGTTGCTTGGGTACTGGTTGAAGGCCTTGTATGGATACAACTTCGAGCTGAATTCCTGCTGGACAGGGGTATCAGCGGTCGGCGCTGCACTGGGGCTGATTGCGGCGCTCGCAAAGGCAGCATGGACGAAATATGCGACGGATTCTAGGTACAACAGCCCACCGGCGGAACCGGTAGACAGGCAGGCAATCGTGAAAAAGATTCGGGAGGAAGTAAAGAATGGCTAAATACTTTTCGGTTGAAGAAATGGAATGCAGGTGCTGCGGGCAGCTGCCAGAGGACGGAATCGATGAACGATTGCAGAACGTACTGGATGCCATGCGAGAACGCGTAGGAGGGCCGCTGTACCTATCATGCTGCTACAGGTGCCCGTCCCATAATGCAGAAGTTGGAGGCGTGCCGGACAGCCAGCATGTCTACGGCCGTGCCGCGGATGTTCTCTGCCCGGACGGAATGAGCGTTGAAGAACTGGCAGAAATAGCAGAAGAGTGCGGGGCGGACGGAATCGGGCGCTACTATGACGCGGGATTCGTACACGTCGATACGCGTGGATATGCCGCAAGATGGGAGGGATAACATTGGAGAAGACAGAGCTTGTCAGAAAATACGAGGCAGGCGGCGATCCTGCTTGCGTATCATCCGGATCGGGCGATTTGGGCGGTATGTCTTACGGCATCTACCAGCTTTCGAGCAATGCTGGTTCGGTGCAGTCATTCTGCGAATGGGCCTGCAACTATCCAGATGACGACTTGGCCAATTATGGGAGGCTTCTATGTGAGTACGAAGCCAATTCGCCGCAATTCGTGCGGATGTGGAAAGAGATTGGAGCAAACGACCCGGAAGGATTCGCAGAACTGCAGAACGAATATGCGGTATCGGTATACTACAATCCGGCGGCGGATGCGCTGAGAGAATCGGGATATGATATCGATACAAAGACCGATGTCATGCAGGCCGTACTCATGTCGAGGGCCGTACAGTATGGTTCCGGGAACATGGTAGAGCTATACACAGAAGCCGTACATAGCATGTTCAACGACCAGCAGAAAGACTATAGCGGATGGCCGAATCTTACCTACGTAGATGATAAGAATTATGACTATGATATGATTGCGGCAATTTACGATTTCCTGATCAGCGAAGCAGACCACACGGCATGGACGGGGAGCCGCATGCACAGCCCGAAAGATTGGGTGAACGGGAGCCGCGACGTCGTAGCCGGTCTGAGAAACCGTTTCGTGAATGAAAAAGCAGATGCATTGGAAGCATTGGAGGCAGAGCAATGAGCAGCCTGCAGTATATTCTCTTGTTGGAAGCATTTGAGAAATTCAGGATCCTAGCGGAAAAGGCGGATTTTCACGATGGAAGGATTGTAGAGATTGAAAACCGGCTGTTTGATGAAAACCCGATTCCGCAGCCGAAGAAGATGCGCGTATAAAGAAGGGCGGAACCATGAATGAAAAGACGAAACTTATCCTGCTTGCTGTTTGCGCTGTGTTTTGCGCTTGCCTTGCCTGGTATCTCTTCAGCGTCCCAAGCACAGGAACAACAGACGATAGCCGTGTCGAGAAGCGACTTGACGACGTTGATCGAGAACAACGAGCAGCAGAGGAAAGCATTAGAGCAGTCAGCAACGGCCTTGACGAAAGCGCAGACAGCGCTGGAAGCATCGCAGAAGGCATTGACCGAAGCGAAAGCCACGCTGAAAGCATCGCAGAGCGAAACGCAGACGCTGCAGCAAGCGCTGAAAGAATCGCAGCAGGAAACGAAAGCCTTGCAGATCGAATTGAGTCAGCAGAAAGAGCAGACGAAGACGCTGCAGGATCAGTTGCTGAAGCTGAGAGACAAATCAACATCTGCAGAAGCATCAATCGACGCAGCGCAGAAATCCTTGGACGATACGCGAGCGGAATTCCTGAAAAACGAGAAAGCACACGAGCGGACGGAGAACCGGCTGAAAAACAGGATTAAAGCATGGCAGATTGTCGCGGCAATCGTCGGAGGGATCGCCATTACGAAATGAATATGCCAAATTTTGGGACAAAAGAGCATCATCGAAGGATGACGCTCTTATTTTTTCGATATACTTAAGTAGATTGTGCAATATACTTAAGTAGACTACTTAAGTATATTGATTTTATGATAACGGATGTAAGGCAAAACTTGCCGCCTTTTTGCCGCCGAAAGAAAGAAAAAGATTTATAAAGCTCTGGAAAGACATATTTCAAACATTAAAAGAGAGAAATATGATAAATGCTGAAAGGGCGGGCACAGCAAGGGACAATGCAGGAAACATATGCAGAGTTATCTTAAAATATGCTATTAGGATAAAATAAGCAAAATTTATACAAAAAATTTTGAGAAGATTTTTCGGGGGATTTTCCGGACGTGGTAGGAAAAATCTCTTTGACAACGAATAAAATATGGTGTAGAACTATAGATGTATCCGTGTGCCCGAAACTCTGTCACAGGAGCATACGAGGGAAGGGAAGAACCTGTACATGGGATGTTCGCCTAAGGATTTAAGGGGGAAATGAATTTTGGAAAAGTCGACAATCATCGGTCTTGTCCTCGGATTTATCTCGATCTTCGTCGGGATGATTCTGAAGGGCGCGCCGATTTCTGCCATGAATAACCCGGCGGCGTTTCTGATCATCATCGGTGGTACGTTTTCCTGCTTGTTTACAGGATTTCGGCTGGATCAGCTGAAAAAGCTGCCGGGCCTGATCAAGATGACGTTTTTCCGGCCGGCGCGGCACGATAAGAAGGATCTGCTGAATCTCTTTGTCGAGCTTTCGCAGATTGCGCGCCGCGAGGGCCTGCTCGCGCTGGAGAGCCGGGCACAGGAAATCAACGATCCGTTTTTCCGTACGGGACTTGGCATGATTATCGACGGCATGGATCCGGAGTTCGTCGGGGACGTCCTTGATGCGGAACTCTCGACGATGCAGGAACGCCATGCGGAATACCGTTCCATTTTCACGCAGGCTGGTACCTACGCCCCGACCCTCGGTGTCCTGGGCGCCGTCGTCGGCCTGATCGCGGCACTCGGTAACTTGAACGATATCAACAAACTAGGGCACGCCGTCGCCTCGGCATTCGTCGCGACCATCCTCGGTATTTTTACCGCATACGTCCTTTGGCTGCCGCTCGCGAATAAGCTGAAGCTGATTTCTGAGGCAGAGGTCAGCGAGAAGCGCATGATCATCGAGGGCATTCTGTCGCTGCAGGCCGGCGATCCACCAGCGGCCATCAAGGCCAAGCTCATGGTCTTCATCCCGCAGAATCAGCGCGAAGATTTAGGGGAGTGAGAAAATGGCAAGAAAGAAGAGGAAGGCGAAGAAAGAAGAAGAGATGAACGAGGCCTGGCTGCTGCCTTATTCTGACCTGATGACCTTGCTCCTGGCGCTTTTCATCTCCCTGTTTGCAATGTCACAGACCGATCAGAAAAAAGTTTCCCAGCTGGCACAGGCTTTTTCGGCTGCGTTCAATATGGGCGGCCCGTCGTTTTTCAACAACGCCGGGCCGAATGCCGGACGCCGTGCGGAGATGTTGTCGACCGAGGATAAGGGGAATGCGGCCTATATCGCGGAGAACCAGCAGCTGCAGGAAGTCCAAAAGCAGATGGAGGAATATATCGATCAAAACGGCCTGCAGGATCAGATTTCAACGCAGATGTCGGAGGACGGCCTGATGGTCAGTATCCGCGAGAAGGCGCTTTTCCCGTCCGGTTCGGCCGAGCTCACGCCACAGGCACAAAATATCATTGGCGTCGTGGCGAAGCTGCTTGCGCCGATTCACGAACAGGTCGTGATTTCCGGTCATACGGACAACATGCCAATCCACAACGCGCACTATCCGACAAACTGGGATCTGAGCGCCGCACGTGCGCTCAATGTCATGAAGTACCTGCTCAGCATCAGCAATATGGATCCGCAGCGCTTCTCCGCGGTCGGATACGGCGAGTACCGCCCGGTCGCGGATAACAGCACGGAGGAGGGGCGGACCAAGAACCGGCGCGTGGAGATCCTCATCGCGCGCAGCTATCGTTACCAGTCGAGTGACACGGGCGATGCGAATAGCGGCGGCAGCACCTCCCCGGCGGACAGTGCGATCCAGGGAACGAGCATGCAGGGCAGCATGACGCGGATCCAGCAGCCGCAGCAGCCGCAGGTGCCGGCAAAACCGCTGGAAACGCATTAACGATGGAAATTTTGCCGGCTTCTGCCGGCTTTCTTCATATCTGCAGCAAAGGTTGCAAGAGGAAAGGCGGGAGGTACTTTGATTCTTGGAATAGGGACGGATATCTTAGAGACGCGGCGTGTTCGCAAGGCCGTGGAGAATCCGCGTTTTGTTTCGCGCGTCTATACGAGGGCGGAGCAGGCGTATTGTGAGGGGCACGGATCGCAGCGCGCGCAGAGCTATGCCGCGCGTTTCGCCGGGAAGGAGGCGGTGCTGAAGGCCTTTGGTACCGGCCTGCGCGATGGAAAGCTGGTGGAGATCGAGATTCTGCCCGATGCACTCGGCTGCCCGCGCGTGAAGCTTTACGGATCTTTTGCACAGCTCGCTGCGCAGAAGGGGGTGCGTATGGTTCATATTTCCCTGAGCCATACGAGGGAATATGTTACGGCGCAATGTGTCATGGAGGGGAAGAAACCATGAAAGTTGGAATGAAAGACGATATGCATCGGATGGATGCGGCGGCGGAAAGCGTGTACGGCCTGCCGACCGCGGTGCTCATGGAGAACGCCGGCTGCAAGACCGCGGAGGTGATGGCCGAAATGCTCGGCGGCCTTGCGGGGAGGACGGTCTGTGTGCTCGCCGGCAGCGGCAATAACGGCGGGGATGCGTTTTCGGCAGTCCGTCATATGGTCGGCGCGGGCGCGCATGTCCGCGCTTTCCTTGCCGGTGATCCCGCGCATTTCGGGGACGCAGCCGCCTCGATGTACCATTGTGTCCAAAAGATGGGCGTGGAGGTTCATCCGCTCGACGGCGATCGCGATTGGGACCGCCTGCAGCTCGCGATGAAATTTTCGGACGGCATCGTCGACGGGATTCTCGGCACGGGCTTCCAGGGGGAGCTGAGGAAAAAGACCCTGCGCCTGATCGAGCTGGTCAACGCGTCAGGGCGGCCCGTCCTTTCCCTTGATATCCCGAGCGGCGTCGAGGCGGATACCGGCCGGGTATCGACCGTCGCGATTCACGCCTCGCACACACTGACGCTCGCGCTGCCAAAGCCGGGACTGTTCCTGAGTCCGGGCGGGGACTGTGCCGGTGAGGTGGACGTCGACGGCATCGGCATGCCGCTGCTGCTCCTGGAGGATGCGTCTCTGCACCAGACTCTCTTGGACGCGGACGCGGCCCGCGCACTGCTCCCCGCGCGGCCGCGCAGCGCGCATAAAGGAAGCTGTGGCCGCATTCTCGTCATCGCCGGTTCCCGGGGCATGATGGGCGCGGCGACGCTCGCTTCGCGCGCGGCATTGCGCGCAGGCGCCGGCATCGTGACACTTGCGGTGCCGGAAAGCCTGCACGATGTCATGGAGGGGAAGCTCACAGAGGTTATGACGGTACCGCTTCCGGAGAGCGCGCCCGGGACGATAGCGGGCGACGCGGCGCTCGAAAAGCTCCTGCAGCTGGCCCCGGATTACGATGCGGTACTGCTCGGCCCCGGCCTTGGCCGTTCCTATGAGACGGGCGAACTCGTGCGGGCCTTTATGCAGCGGGCCAAACAGCCGGTTGTCCTCGATGCCGACGGGATCTACGCGTACACCGGCCAGGCCGATGCGCTCACGGCATGCGAAAATGTGCCCGTTCTGACCCCGCATCTCGGGGAAATGGCCCGTCTTCTTGGCGTTTCCGTCGGGGAGCTGCGGGAAGATCTGATCGGCATTACGCGCGACGCGGCGAAAGAATATCAGGCGGTCTTTGTCGTAAAGAGCGAGTCTACCATCGTGGTTTACCCAGATGGCGATGTGTATTTTACGACGACCGGGAATCCGGGTATGGCGACGGCTGGCTGTGGCGATGTGCTCGCTGGCACCATCGCCGGGCTCATGAAGCAGACCGAGCCAGCGGCTGCGCCGCTTCTCGGCGTATGGCTGCACGGCAGGGCAGGGGATCTTGCCTATGCGGCGCTGGGGGACGGACTCCTTGCTTCGGATGTATTGGAGCATCTGCCGGCCGCCAGAAAGGCACTGCTGGAAAAGAAATAGAAATATGCACAGAAAAGACAATCTGTAAAAATTTTTCGATTGTATACAAAAAAACACAAAATCCTATTGACTTCTGTATACATAGGGACTAAAATGTAGACACTGATTCGTTCAGAGGAAAGGGAGTAGTTACTATGGCAAAAGTGGATTTGGATTGGGACAACCTGGGGTTTGCCTATCAGCCGATTTCCAAACGTTTTGTCGCCAATTACAAGGATGGCAAGTGGGAGGAAGGCGGCCTCTCGGATAAAGCGAACATCGAAGTCAATGAGTGCGCTGGCATCATGCAGTACTGCCAGCAGGTTTTTGAAGGCCTGAAGGCGTACAAGACCGAGGATGGACGCGTTGTGACGTTCCGCCCGGATCAGAACGCAAAGCGCATGTACAATTCCGCCAAACGCATCGAGATGCCGCCGGTACCGGAGGAGATGTTCCTCCGTGCGGTGGATGAAGTGGTTGCCGCGAATAAGGACTGGATCCCTCCGTTTGAGTCCGGCGGTGCGTTGTACCTCCGTCCGTACCTCTTCGCTACCGGCGAGGTCATCGGTGTCAAGCCGGCGGATGAGTACCAGTTCCGCCTCTTCGGCACGCCGGTCGGCAACTATTTCAAGAATGGCGTAAAGCCGATTTCGATCTGCGTTTCGGACTTTGACCGCGCTGCTCCGCGCGGCACGGGCAACATCAAGGCCGGCCTGAACTACGCCATGAGTCTGTATCCGTATATCCTCGCGCATGCGAAAGGCTTTGATGAGAACATGTTCCTCGACCCGGCAACGCGTACTTACGTGGAGGAGACCGGCGGCGCGAACTTCCTGTTCGTCACGAAGGACAACACCATTGTCACGCCGAAATCCGATTCGATCCTGCCGTCCATCACGCGCCGTTCGCTCGTTACGATTGCGGAGCATCTCGGCTACAAGGTTGAGACGCGCCCGGTCAAGTTCGATGAAGTCAAGGAGTTTGCAGAAGCGGGTGTCTGCGGCACCGCTGCGGTCATCTGTCCGGTCGGCCGCGTTACGAGAGGCGACGAGGTCATCAACATCCCGAGCGGCATGAAGGAAATGGGCCCTGTCCTCACGAAGCTCTATAAGACGCTCCGCGGGATTCAGCTCTGCAAGATCGACGCACCGGAGCCGGGATGGGTTCACGAAGTCAAGTAATTTTCGCGGTCATCCGCGCTTTCGCGCAGCGGTTTGGTTGACACAAACGGGTCTGTTTTCAAAAACAGACCCGTTTTTTTGTATTTCACAAGGATTTCAGCCTGTCAAGATAGAATAAAAATATTATCCTAGAATTTTGTTCTTTTTATCGATACTTCGTGGGGAGTTTTGACTATGCCCATTGACTTTAAGATGCCCGTACAGTTTCACGGTATTTTTTCCACCATCGGCTTCTTCGATGTTGTCGATATCCTGATCGTTGCTATCATCTTATATAAGGTGTACGAGCTCCTGCAGGACACGCGTGCCATTACGCTGGTGAAGGGAATCCTCGTGCTGCTCGGCGTGACGATGGCGACCAGCCTGCTCGAGCTGCATGCGATCTCCTGGCTGCTGCAGCATGTCGTGACCCTGCTCTTTGTCGCACTGCCGATCGTCTTCCAGCCAGAGCTGCGCCGTGCACTCGAGCATCTCGGGCAGGGAAAGTTTCTCGGGGCCTCCGGCCTGCTGAACGACGCGGAGGCGCAGTCGGTCGTGCATGAGCTCGCGCGCGCGGTCAAGCAGCTTTCTAAAACGAAAACCGGTGCGCTTCTCGTCATCGAGCGCGATATGGGGCTCAACGATATCAGCGCGACCGGCATCCAGATCGACGCGTTGATTACGGCGGAATTCCTGCTGAATGTGTTTATCCCGAATACTCCGCTGCACGACGGGGCGGCGATTATCCGCGGAAAGCGCCTGATTGCGGCCGGCTGCCTGCTGCCACTGACGGAGAACCGCAGCCTTTCCACGGAGCTCGGCACCCGCCATCGCGCGGCCATCGGGTTGTCGGAACAATGCGATGCGCTGATCGTCGTGGTCAGCGAGGAAACGGGTACGATATCGGTCGCGGAAAACGGACATATCATGCGGCATCTCGACATTGAGACGCTCAAAGCCGTGCTGCAGCCTGCCTTTGCTCCGCCGCAGCGTGGGATCCGAGACTTTGTACGGAACTGGAGGCTGAAGAAATGATGAACCGCCTTCGTCAGATCATACAACATAACCTTTGGGCGAAAATCCTGGCGCTGCTCATTGCGACGATTTTATGGGGCTATGTCATGAACGACCAGAACCCCTCGACCGAGGCAAGCTATACGGTACCGGTAACGATGACCAATGCGCCGGACGGCTATCAGATCACGCAGGACCGCGACACCGTCCGCATCAAGGTCCGCGCTTCGCGTTCCCTGTTTGTTTCCGCGGACGAAAGCGACTTCAAGGCTTACGTGGATTTGAGTAAGGCCGAGGAGGGCACGCACGAGATGAAGGTCAAGGTCGATATGCCGGCGGGGTTTGAGCTCGTCGATGCCAGGCCGGACAGCGTCAATGTGACGCTCGATAAGATCAAGCGGAAGAAAATGAAGGCGGAGCTCATCATCACCGGTGCCACGGCACCGGGGACGACGGTCGCTCATGTGACGCAGTCCGTTAACGAAGTCACGCTTGAGGGACCGTCCTCTGCGCTGGAGGAAGTCACGCGCGTCATCGGCTACGTTGGCCTCAGCGGCAACAGCGAGGACTTCTCCCTGCAGGTCCCGCTGACGGCCATCAATGCTGATGGACGCGAGGTGGCGGGCGTCAAGGTGACGCCTGGCAGCGCGAACGTATCGATTCAGCTCGCCCGCGGCCTGACGAAGAAGGTCGTGAAGGTCGAGCCGGTCATCGGGACGGACCTCGCGTCGGGCTATGAGTTCGTCAGCGCGCGGCCGGACCCGGCGAAGATTGAGATCGCCGGTGATGAAAAGACCATCGCGAACATTCAGTCCATACGAACGGAAATGATTTCCCTTGCGGATTTCACGCAGTCTGGCGAGAAGACCGTACAGCTGGATCTGCCGGACGGCGTCCTCGTGACGAACAAGGAGATCAAGGTCCGTGTTGAGGTGAAAAAGAAAGAGAAGGAGTGAGCCATTGCTTCGCATTCATCAATTTGCGGTTCCCTTTCACACAGAACGGTCGCTTGCGCAGCTCGTCGCAGAGCGGATTTCCGTGCGGGAGGAACAGGTCGCCGCGATTCACATTGTCCGAAAGGCCGTAGATGCCAGACGATATCACGGCGCACCGATCCTTTTTGTCTACGATTTGGATGTATCCTTGCATGTGCCGGAAAAAAAGGTGTTATCGAGGCTGCGGCATGACAAGCATGTGAGCAAGGCGCCGGTGGAAGCCGTGCTGCAGTTGCCAAAATGCTCGCTTTCCCCGGGAGAAAAGCGGCCGGTCGTCGTCGGATTCGGTCCGGCCGGCATGTTTGCCGCGCTGACGCTCGCCAAGGCAGGGCGCCAGCCCATCGTGCTCGAACGCGGCGAGGATGTGGACACGCGACATCAGAAAATCCAAACATTCTGGCATGGTGGCGCCCTGGACACAGAGTCGAACGTACAATTCGGCGAGGGCGGCGCCGGTACCTTTTCTGACGGGAAGCTGACGGCGCGGCATGGAGACCCGCTGATGCGGGAAGTACTCGATGCCTTTGTGCAGGCCGGTGCACCCGAGGAAATCCGCTATCTGCGAAAGCCGCATATCGGTACGGATCTGCTGCGCGGCATCGTCAAGAATATCCGCATGGAGATCCAGCGCCTCGGCGGCGAGGTGCGCTTTTCTGCAAAAGCGACGGATTTCGAGATGGGCGGCGCTGGCATTTCCGCTGTTCGCGTGAATGGCGAGCAGCGCCTGGAGACCGATGCCGTTTTCCTCGGGATCGGACATTCTGCGCGCGATACCTACCGTATGCTGTACGAGAAGGGCATCGCGATGGAGGCAAAAGCCTTCGCGATGGGCGTGCGGATCGAACACCCGCAGGAATGGATTGACCGCCGACAGTACGGAGAGGATGCGGGAAGCCCGCTCCTCCCCGTGGCGGATTACGCGCTGACCTATCAGGACCCGGTGACGCGGCGCGGCGCGTATACGTTCTGCATGTGCCCGGGAGGACAGGTCGTCGCGGCGGCGTCCCAGTCCGGCGGCGTCGTCACGAATGGCATGAGCAACTATCGCCGCGATTCCGGCATAGCGAACAGCGCGGTCCTAGTACAGGTCCGGCCGGAGGATTATCATGCGTACGGCGGTGTGCTCGGCGGCATGCTGCTACAGGAAAAGATCGAGCACCTGGCCTTCCTCGTCGGCGGCGGGGACTACCGTGCCCCCGTCCAGAAGGTCGGCGATTTTCTGCAGGGCCGCAGCGGTTCGACGGACTTCCTGCTGAAACCGACCTATGAGCCGGGCGTCCGGGCGGCGGACCTCCATGCCTGTCTCCCGGACTTCCTCACGGATACGCTGGCCGGGGCCTTGCCGTTCTTTGACCGCAAGATCCCCGGCTTTGCGGATCCCCGTGTCGTCATGACCGGCGTGGAATCCCGTTCGTCTGCCCCTTGCCGTATTCTGCGCAGCCGCGAAACCATGGAAGCCGTGCGGACACCGGGCCTCTACCCGATGGGAGAGGGAGCCGGCTATGCCGGCGGCATTATGAGCGCTGCCGTCGATGGCATCAAAGCGGCGCTTTCCTGGCTGCGGAGCCAGGAGCCGGACTTTGACAAAAAGGTGGAAAAAGGCTAAGATAGTAGCGTTGCCTTTTGCAGGAAGGCTTTCTTATTTTTTAATATAGAAGGAAAAGGTTTGGAGAGCAATAGGAGGATTATTCATGGCTAGATTGTTTGGTACGGATGGCGTACGCGGTGAAGCCAATGTTACGTTGATGCCGGAGATGGCGTATCGTCTCGGCCGTGCGGCGACTCTGTATTTCGGCAAGGAATCGGAGGAGCAGCCGCTCATCCTCATCGGCCGCGATACGCGCATTTCCGGTGAGATGTTTGAGGCGGCCCTGACCGCGGGTATCTGCTCGGCCGGCGGGCGCGCGATGATCGCCGGAGTCATTCCGACACCGGCGATCGCCTACCTCGCGCGTAAGCACCACGCGAAGGCCGGCATCGTGATTTCGGCTTCGCACAATCCGTTCTACGACAACGGCATCAAGTTCTTTGGCGGCGACGGGTATAAGCTGCCGGACGCCGTAGAGGATGAGCTCGAGGCCATCGTACATCAGCTTGAAAACGACGACAACCTCGCTCGTCCGTGCAAGGAGAACATCGGCCATATCGAATACCGCACGGACCTGCTCAACCAGTACATCGAATTCGTGTTGTCGACCTGCCAGGAACGGTTTGACGGCATGAAGATCGTGCTCGACTGCGCCAACGGCGCGTCCTATCAGGTCATGCCGCGCATCCTGCGCGAGCTCGGTGCGAAGGTCAAGGTCATCCACGCGTTGCCGAACGGCACGAACATCAACGATGGGTGCGGTTCGACGCATCTTGAGTCCCTGCAGAAGGCCGTCCTCGAAAACCAGGCGGACTTCGGTATCGCGCACGATGGCGACGCGGATCGCTGCCTCTGCGTCGATGAGAAGGGACAGGTCATCGACGGCGATCATATCCTCGTCCTTTGCGCGACGGATATGATGCGCGAGGGCAAGCTGCCGTACAATACGGTGGTCACGACGGTCATGGCGAACATCGGCTTCCATCAGGCCATCAAGAAGGCCGGCGGCCGTGCTGAAATCACGAAGGTCGGCGACCGCTACGTCCTGGAGAACATGCTCAAAAACGGTTATAAGCTCGGCGGCGAGCAGTCCGGCCATATCATTTTCACGGACTACAGCACGACGGGCGACGGTCCGATCACGGCACTGCAGGTGCTGTCCTCCCTGAAACGCAGCGGTCGCAAGGCATCGGAGCTTACGGCGCTCATGACGACGTACCCGCAGCTCCTCGTCAACGTCAAGGTTGCGAAAAAAGATGGCTGGGACAAGAACGCGAAAATCCAGGCCGCGATCGAGGCCGGGGATAAAGAACTGGGGGAGAATGGCCGGATTCTCGTCCGCCCGTCCGGTACAGAGCCGCTGATCCGCGTGATGGCCGAGGGCCCGGACCAGAATCAGCTCGATGAAATCTGCCATCGCATTGCCGATGTCGTAAAGGAGGAACAGGGCTGATGCAGGCGTTGGTCTTTGCCAGCTACGGCACGGCAGATAAGGAAGTACAGAAACGTTCGCTCGACGCCGTCGTCGAGGATTTTCGCTTTGAATTCCCGAAGGTGAACGTTTCCCAGGTTTTCCTTTCGCAGCATATCCGCGAGAAGCTCGAAGCGCGGGGCGAGACGGTACCGTCCGTCTCGCTGCTGCTTTCGATGCTGAAAAAAGACGAGGTTTCGGAGGTCTATCTTCAGCCGGGGCTTATCGCGGCGGGAGATACCTATGAAAAGGAACTGCGGGAGGTCGTAGCCTCGTTTGCGGATTCGTTTGACCGGATCCGGCTCGGCGAGCCGCTGATCGCCAGCAAAAAGGACGCGCAAAACTTTTTCGTGTCCCTTCTGTCGGATCTGCACGTGCCGCCTCATACACAGCTCGTCCTCGTCGGGCACGGCTCGGCGCATCGCACGAGCGGTGCCTATGCCAGGCTCCAGGAGCTGGCTGACGAAGTGGGACTGCCCCTGCATATCGGCGTATT
>JALFBM010000034.1 GCA_022773425.1 Selenomonadaceae bacterium | reverse complement strand
CCGCTCGACGGAGATTGGACAGATTTCCGTCACGATCTCGGGGATTGCCGAGCAGACGAATCTGCTCTCTCTCAACGCAGCTATTGAAGCGGCCCGTGCCGGTGAAGCCGGGCGCGGCTTCTCCGTCGTCGCGGAAGAAGTACGGAAGCTCGCCGAGGAATCCGACACGGCGGCGCAGAAGATCGCAGAGCTCATCCACACCATCCGTCAGGATACGGAGCAGGCCGTCGAGCGCATGAGAAAAGGAACTGAGGACGTACAGAGCGGACGGGAAGTCGTGGCCGAGGCTGGTGAAGCCTTTGAACATATCTCCGAAGCCGTGACCGATCTGACGGCACAAGCCGATACGATCCTGCAGGAAGCCCGCGAATCCACAGGACGGGCCGAATCGCTCGTAAAGGTCATGGAAGGCATTGACAAATCCGGACGCGATGTCGCCGCGGAAACCGAATCGGTATCGGCGGCGACAGAAGAGCAGTCGGCCTCTATGGATGAAGTGGCCGGCGCCAGCCGGAAACTGTCCGATCTCGCACAGGAATTGTCATCGTCCACGGCGAAGTTCCAGATTTGAGGGGGTCAGATCATGAAGAAATATATCACATGGTTCAGTCTGGCCGTATTGGCCGTCGCTTTGTTTCTGCTGGCGGGATGCGGCGGCAGCGGCGCGGAGAAAAGCGTTGCGGTTTCCTTTGCCAATTCATCTTCCAGCTGGCAGAAAAACGGACAGGCCATTCAGGAAATGCTGGAAAAAGAAGGCTTCGTCGTCGATCTGCAGTTTGCCGATACCGCTGACCAGCAAATTGACCAAATCAAAAAACAGATTGCAGCCCATCCGAAATGCCTGGTCATCGGCGCGGTTGATGGCGAGGCGTTGACCGACGTCCTCGCGGAAGCCAAGGAAAAGAACATTCCCGTGATCGCTTACGATCGCCTGATCATGAACACCGATGCGGTATCGTATTATGCTTCGTTTGACAACGAAGCCGTCGGTGAGGCCATGGGCGACTATATCGAATCTGCGTTGCAGCTCAAAAACGGCGCAGGTCCGTTCCGCATGGAGGTCTTTGCCGGAGATCCTGCCGACAACAATGCGCATTTGTTCTTCTCCGCGGCGATGGCTGTCCTGCAGCCCTATATCGATAAGGGGCAGCTGGTGATCCCCTCCGGCGAGCAGTCCTTTGAGCAGGTCAATACGAAAGGGTGGGAGCCGAAAAACGCCGGTGAGCGCATGACCCGCCTGCTGAATGGCCCCGATGCGGGACAGCATCTGGATGTGATCCTTTCGCCGAACGACGGTATCGCCGGAGAAATCCGCGAGGCGTTGGCCGCGGGCGGTTACACCACCATGCCGCTTTTGACCGGGCAGGATGCGGAAAGCAAGGCGCTCGAGGCGATCCGAGGCGGCCAGCAGACGATCACCATCTACAAAGATCCGGAACTGCTCGTAGCGAAGACCGTCCGCATGATAAAAGCGGTAGTCGAAGGAACCCAGCCGGATATCAACGACGTCAAATCCTACAACAACGGCGTCATTACCGTACCGGCCTATCTCTGCACGCCGCTGATCATCGACAAAAACAACCTTGGCGAAGTACACTAATCCATCAAAAGAAGGTAATCGTAAAAAAAGAGATACTACCGACTAGCAACATATTGTGTTATAATCAAGCTAGCGTTGATCTTGCAATAGAAGAGCGGCCGATGCTTCGAACCGTCAGCCTTCCTTTTCTTACCAAGATTGAAGAAAGCGTGAGGTTCTTTTGCTTAGCCTTACGTGTGAATTACTTCAACAACGCGATAATGCTAACAACCAACTGAAGAAATGCCAGCAATAATGCAAGCTCTTCGTTCGTCATGAGCATCACCCCCTTGCTTAAAGGGAAGGCCAACTCATCGACCGCCGATACAAGTATAGCATATTGCTGGCATTTCTGCACTTCAAAACCAGTGCGCGGTGCTGCGGCCCTGGCTAAAGCTGCCGGACACTTTGGAGCAGACGGCCTTACGCAGACATGGTAGAGAATGTGATAGACAAAAAAGCTTCTATCTGATAGAATAATCTATTGATTATCATGAAAAAAAGGACGGATTTTTATACATGAAGATTATCGATGGGAAAGTTCACCGGTTCGCAGAAATCGTAGTTTACGGATGCCAGATGAACGTCAGCGACGCGGAGCGCATGGAGGGGCAGCTGGAGACGATCGGGTACGAGCGCACGGAGAATAGGGAGGAAGCCGACCTGATTCTGCTGAACACCTGCTGTGTGCGAGAGACGGCAGAGGACAAAGTCTACGGAAAAATCGGGGAGATCAAACACCTCAAGGAGAAAAATCCGGCGCTGATCTTCGGCATCACGGGCTGCATGGCGCAGAAGGAGGGCGACGCACTGATCGCGCGCGCACCGCATATCGATTTTGTGCTCGGCACGAACAAGGTGCATGAGCTGACGCGCGTCGTGCGCGAGATCGAGGCGGAGCGCGGCCATATCGTCGACACGAGCTTTGGCGAGACGGAGCTGCCGAAGCAGGACGCGCCGATCGCGCGCGAGGGGACGCTTTCGGCATGGGTGCCGATCATGTACGGCTGCAACAATTTCTGCACATACTGCATCGTGCCGTATGTGCGCGGCCGCGAGCGGAGCCGCGCGCCGCAGGACGTCGTGCGCGAGGTGGAGCAGGCCGTGCAGCAGGGCTACAAGGAGGTCACGCTGCTTGGGCAGAACGTGAATTCCTATGGCAAAGTGAACGGCAAGCCGGGCGAAACCGACTTTGCCGACCTGCTCGCGATGGTTGACGCCGTGCCGGGCATCGAGCGCGTGCGCTTCATGACGTCGCATCCGAAGGACCTCTCGGACAAGCTCATCGAGACGATCGCGCGGGGGAAACATCTCTGCGAGCACATTCACCTGCCGGTGCAGTACGGCAGCAACCGGATGCTGAAAGCCATGAACCGCGTCTACACGGTCGAGAGCTACAAGGCGCTCGTCGGGCGCATTCGCGCGGCCATCCCGGACGTTGCGCTGACGACGGATCTCATCGTCGGCTTCCCCGGCGAGACGGACGAGGATTTTGAGGAGATGCTCGATTTCCTGCGCGAGATCCGCTACGACTCGGCCTACACGTTCCTTTATTCGAAGCGCTCGGGAACGCCCGCGGCGAACATGGAAGGCCAGGTCCCCGAAAGCGTGAAAAAGGAGCGGTTGAACGCGCTGATGGCCGTGCAAAACGAGATCTCGCTTGCCATCAACGAGAAGCTGCGCGGCACGGAGCAGGAGGTCCTGGTCGAGGGGCCGAGCAAACACGATGCCGCCGTATGGCAGGGCCGTACGCGCCAGAACAAGCTTGTGCTGTTCCCGCACACAGACGAGGCCCCGGGCGACTTCCGCCGCATCCGCATCACGCATCCGCAGACCTGGGTGCTGAAAGGAGAGGTGCTGCGCCCGTAAGGCAGCGCGGCGGGACGGCGCAGAGACCTTCTGGTTTTCGCGCTTGCGCTGGCGTGCTATAATAGATAGAGAAACGTTTTCATTTGACGCTGGAGGTGTGCGGACGTGGAACTTACGCCGATGATGCAGCAATATATGGCGACGAAGGAGCAGCATCCCGATGAAATCTTGTTTTTCCGGCTTGGGGATTTCTACGAGATGTTCTTTGACGACGCGCGCCTCGTCTCAAAGGAACTCGGCCTGACGCTGACGAGCCGCAGCGGTAACAAGGACAAGGCGCCGATGTGCGGGATCCCGTACCACGCGGCGGAGTCCTATGTGAACCGCCTGATCGCAAAGGGCTACAAGATCGCGATAGCCGAGCAGATCGGCGACCCGAAGGCAAAGGGCCTGACGAAGCGCGAGGTCATCAAGATCGTGACGCCGGGAACCGTGCTCACGGAGGGCGCGCTAAAAGGCAAGGCCAACAACTACATCGCCCTCGTCTATGAGCCGGAGGCGGACGGAAAAGCGAAGAAGGAGCGTATCGTGCTCGCTGGTGCGGATATTTCGACCGGCGAGTGTTTTTATGGGATCTACGACGGCGCGGACCGTCTGCAAAGCCTGCTCGACGAGCTCTACCGCCTCATGATGCCCGAGCTGCTGCTCATCGGCACCCTGTCGTTCCAAAGCGCCCTCGATGACTTTTTGAAGCTGCGGCTGCCGCACTGCTCCTACACGCGGATCCCCGCGGCCTCCGCGCATGTGGACGACCGCATCGTCGAGCATTTCGACGCCGCGAACCGGCCGGCGGACGAGGATGCAAAGGCGGCGGTCGCGACGCTGCTCGACTACCTGCACGAGACGGTAAAGACCGACCTCTCGCATCTCCACACGCTGACCTTTCTCGATGCGTCGGAGAACCTGACCGTCGATACCTGTACGCTGCGGAACCTCGAGATCACGCGGAACCTGCGCGACGGCGGCAAGAAGAACACGCTCTACGACGTGCTCGATTTCACGGAGACCGCGATGGGCAGCCGCCTGCTGAAAAAATGGCTCGAATACCCGCTGCTCGACATCGTGCATATTGAGCGGCGTCAGGCGGCGGTCGGCGAGCTCGCCGCGGATTTCTCCATGCGGGGCGCCGTCCGTGAGGGCGAAAAGGACATCCACGATTTCGAGCGGCTGCTGACGCGCGTCGAGGTCGGTACGGCAAACGCCCGTGACCTGATCGCGCTGAAGGCGTCGATGCTGTGTCTGCCGGGCCTCAAAAAAGCCCTGCAGGGCGCAAAGGCCCCGCTCCTGCAGCAGGTCCGCGGGCGCATCGAGACGTTCCCCGCGCTCACGGATCTGCTGGAACGCGCGATTGTCGACGAGCCGGGGCTGACGATCCGCGAGGGCGGCATCATCAAGGACGGCTACAACGAGGAACTCGACAGCTACCGTCATATCGCGCACGACAGCAAGACCATGCTGCAGGAGATCGAGGAGCGCGAGAAAGAGCAGACGGGCATCAAGTCGCTGAAAATCGGCTACAACAAGGTTTTCGGTTACTACATCGAGGTCCGCAAAGGCAGCGTCGGCCTCGTGCCGGAACGCTATATCCGCAAGCAGACGCTCGTCTCCGCCGAGCGCTACATCACCGAGGAGCTCAAGGCATTCGAGACGAAGATCCTCGGCGCGCAGGAAAAAATCGTGCAGATCGAGTACAACCTGTTCCAGGACGTGCGCGAGACGATCAAAAAGGCCCTGACGCGCGTGCAGCAGACGGCGCGGGCCATCGCCGTGCTCGACGTGCTGATGAGTCTTGCGGAGGCCGCCGCGTCCTACGACTACGTGCGCCCGCGCATGACGAGCAGCGGCGAGATCCACATCCGCGACGGGCGGCATCCGCTCGTCGAGCGCATCCTGACGCGGGATCTCTTCGTGCCGAACGACACGGATCTCACGCACAGGGACTGCGAGATCATGCTGATCACGGGGCCGAACATGGCCGGCAAGTCGACGTACATGCGGCAGGTGGCTCTGCTGACGCTCATGGCGCAGATCGGCAGCTTCATCCCGGCACGCGAGGCGAGCATCTCGCCGGTCGACCGCATCTTTACGCGCATCGGCGCGAGCGACGACCTCGTCAGCGGCCAGTCGACGTTCATGGTCGAGATGAACGAGGTCGCCCAGATCCTGAAATACGCGACCAAGGACAGTCTGATCATCCTCGACGAGATCGGGCGCGGCACGAGTACGTTTGACGGCATGAGCATCGCGCGCGCTGTCGTCGAGCACATCGAGCGGCATATCCACGCCAAGACGCTTTTCGCGACGCACTATCACGAGCTCACGGATATGGAGGACGAAAAGGTCAAAAACTACTGCGTCGCGGTCAAGGAGCGCGGCACGGACGTCGCCTTCCTGCGGCGCATCGTGCGCGGCGCGGCGGATAAATCCTACGGCATCCATGTCGCGCGCCTCGCGGGCCTCCCCAAGGCCGTGACCAGGCGCGCAGAGGTCATCCTGCACGACCTCGAGACACGCGGCACCGACGCGCTGGCGGAAAACGCCGCGGGCGCAGCGGCTGGGAAAACGCTGGCTGGAGAGGCGGCCGGGGAAACGTCCGGCACGGAGACAAGCGCTCGGGCGGCAGCGGGAAGCACCGCAGCCTCGCGCGCGTCGGCAAAGCCCGCGCAGCCTGTGCGCGAGGGCGGCATGGATTCGCTGTTTTCGTCCTCGCTTTCCGCGCAGCTGCTCTCGCTTGACATCATGACCATGACGCCGCTTGAGGCGATGAACGCGCTTTACCAGTTGCAGGAGCAGGCGAAGCGGGAGGAGGGACAGCGATGAGTTCCGCGATTCATCTTTTATCCGACAGCACGATCAACAAGATCGCGGCGGGCGAGGTCGTCGAGCGGCCGGCATCCGTCGTCAAAGAGCTCGTCGAGAACGCCATCGACGCCGGTGCGACGCGCATCGAGGTCGAGATCATGGCCGGCGGCACGAGCTTTATGCGCGTGACGGACAACGGCAGGGGCATGACGATGGAGGACGCACGGCTCGCGATTCAGCGGCATGCGACGAGCAAGATCACCGAGGCATCCGACCTGCAGACGGTCTCGACGCTCGGCTTCCGCGGCGAGGCCCTGCCGACCATCGCGTCGGTCTCGCGCTTTACACTGCTGACGCGCCGCGACGGCGAGGACCTCGGCACGCGCGTCCAGATGACGGGCGGCAAGGACCTCGTTATCGAGGAGGCCGGCACGAGCGTCGGCACGACCGTGCAGGTCGAGGACCTATTCTTCAACACGCCGGCGCGCAAGAAATTCCTAAAGACGAACCACACGGAGACGAACAAGATCAGCGACTTTCTCGGCAAGCTCGCGTTGTCGCGGCCGGACATCGCGTTCCGCCTGATCAGCAACAACCGGCAGACCATCGTGACGCCGGGGCAGGGGGACGCGCGAGAGACGATCCGCGCCATCTACGGCAGCAAGGTCGAGGAAGCGCTGCTGCCGCTCGAGTTCGTCGGCGAGGAGATCGCGGTCGAGGGCTTCATCACCAAGCCTTCGATGCTGCGCGGCAGCCGCGCCTGGCAGACGCTGATCGTCAACGGTCGCGTGATCGGCTGCCGCGCCATTCAGAAGGCCATCGACAACGCCTACCGCTCGCTGATCCCGAAAAGCGGCTATCCCTTTGCGGTGATCGGCATTCAGGTGCCGCAGCGCACGATCGACGTCAACGTCCACCCGCAGAAGGCCGAGATGAAATTCGAGGACGAGAGCAGCGTGTTCCGCGCGGTCTACAAGGCCGTGCGCGACGCGATCCGCGCGGAGGCCGGGCAGGGCCTCGATGCGATTGCGGCAGCGGTCGAAAGGCCGAAGATGAAGCAGCCGCAGCCATCCATCGAGCCGTTCACGTTCCATCCGGCGGCACGGCCGGCGCAGAGCGCCTCTGCGTCGCGGACGGGAAGCGGCTATGTGCCGCAGACCATCTACGAGGCCGTGCACGGCGGAACGGGGCTTTCCGGCACGGCGGCCGTGCATTTTGAGGAGGCCCAGCGCCGCATCCGCGAGGAAAAGGGCATGCGCTCGGCGGAGAACCAGATACCCTATGCCGGCGCGGCAGACAGCAAAGAACAGGAAGCCACGTCAGCGGCCCGGCAGGCAGAGAGCATGCCAAAAAGCGGATCGGCAGACGGCGCGGCCCACGAGGGGCAGACGCCCCTCGGCACGGGCAGCCTGATCCCCATCGGGCAGGTCGCGCGCACCTACATCATCGCGCAGGACGAGCACGGGCTCTACATCATCGATCAGCACGCGGCACATGAGCGCATCCTGTTCGACCGGTTCTCGGCCGAGGCAGAGCACATAGCGTCCCAGCAGCTGCTCGTGCACCTCGTGTTGTCGTTTGACGCGCGGGAGACGGCGCTCCTCAACGAGCACAAGGAACTCTTTGCCAGGCTCGGCTTCGCGATGGAGATGAGCGGCGACAACGAGTTCCGCCTCATGGAGATCCCGGCGGACCTGCAGCCCGGCGAGGCCGAGGACGCGATCCGCGAGATCCTCGCGGGGCTCTTTGAGCGGCACGAGACGAGCGCGCAGGAGATCCGGCAGGCCTGCCTCGCGACGACCGCCTGCCGCGCGGCCATCAAAGCGGGCGAGGAACTCAGCCTGCGGCAGATGCAGCTCCTGCTGGAGGCGCTCGCTGCGACGGCCTACCCGTTCACCTGCCCGCACGGCCGTCCGACCATCCTGAAATTCTCCGACCAGGATCTTGCCAAGATGTTCCAGCGCACCGGATTCCATTTTCAGGGGGGGAGTGCATGACAAAGGAAAACACGGCCGCCGCCGTGACGACCTCACGGCAGCCATCGGCGGAGAACCTCGCGCACGCAGAGGAGGCGGCGCGTGCGCTCGACCTTCCCTATGTGCCGCGCGGCACGCTTTCCCTCGACGAGGTACGCGAGCGCGCCGGCGCCGGCCCCCTCCTCGTCGCGAAGCAGGGCCTGCTGATGCTCGACGAGCCGGACGGACAGGAACTGTTTTTCCACCCGAACATGGCGCATCTGCGCATCAAGAACCTGCATCACGGGCAGGGCGACCGCATGGCGGAGGCCATGGGGCTCACCCCCGGCATGACGGTGCTGGACGGCACACTCGGCCTCGGCGCCGACGCGATCGTCGCGAGCTTCGTCGCGGGGGAGGCGGGCCATGTCACGGGCGTCGAGTCCTCGCCCCTCGTGCACGCGGTCGTGAGCTGGGGCCTTGCGCACGCGCACGAGGAAAGCCCGCGCGTCGAGCAGGCCATGCGCCGCGTCTCGACCGTCTGCATGGATTCCCTCGACTACCTGCGCGCGCAGCCGGACCGCAGCGTCGACATCGTCTATTTCGACCCGATGTTCCGGCACCCGTTCTACGAGAGCAAGGCGCTTGCGCCTCTGCGCGGCGTTGCGAACCCCGCGCCGCTTTGCGCAGATCACGTTCGCGAGGCCTGCCGCGTCGCCCGCCGCCGCGTCGTGCTGAAAGAGTCCGCGAGGAGCGGCGAATTCGCGCGGCTCGGTTTCCCTGTCGTCACGGGCGGCCGTTACAGCAAGGTCCACTACGGCGTGCTTTCCCTTTGATCGATTCCGTGACGGCTACTTGAAAGAAACGATGCAGCAAGTGTATAATAAAGCATCGGAAGAAAGGATGCGGAAAGGAGCGATGGCGGTGCGGAGATATCTTTCCCTTGCGGTGACGGCGCTGCTGCTGCTCGCGGTGGTCATCGTCGGCACGGCCTATGCCGTGCGGCTGAGCCACCCGCCGAAAAGCCATCTCCAGGCGGAGCTCACGGTCTACACGACGATCCCGCAGGAGTACGCGAAGGTGCTCGCCGCGGCCTACGAGAAACAGGAAAACGTGCGCGTGCATTTCGTGCCGCTGACGAGCGACGACCTGCAAAAAAAACTGCAGGACAGCAAGAAGCCGGAGGCCACGCTCGTGCTCGCCGACAGCGCGACGCTGCGCAAGGCCTCGGCATCCGGTGCATTCCAGCCCTACATCTCAGAGAGCGGCGACCAGGTCCCGCAGGAATTCCGGCAGGATGACGGCTACTGGACGGGCGTCTGGTACGATCCCGTCGTGTTCTGCTACAATCAGGACTACCTGAAGACGCTGACGCGGATCCCCGACGACTGGAAAAGCCTCTCCGAGCTGCCGGAGGCGCGCATCGGCGTCACGGATTTCCTCGCGTCCGACGCGGCGGCGAATCTGTTTTGCAGCATGCTCACGGAGTTCGGCGATGCGCAGACCTTTGCCATCTGGCGGGGCATTCACCCGCATGTCGTGCAGTACGCGCGGTACCTCTCGAATCCGGTCCGCCAGGCCGGCATGGGGGAGGTCGACGTCGCCGTGACGGTGGAGAGCGAGACGCTGCGGTATCTGCACGACGGCTATCCGCTGCGCATCGTCTATCCGACAGACGGCACGTCGTTTATCCTGACCGGCACCGGCATTCTCAAGGGCATCTCCGACCGCCAGCGGGTCGAGGCCGAGGCGTTCGCGGACTGGCTGCTCAGCGACGACGCGCAGCTCGCGCTGCAGGCGGGCAATTTTTACCTGCTGCCGACGAACCCGGGGACGATGGCCAGCCGTCGGTTCCCCGGCAAGAACCTGCGGCTGTTCACGCAGATCCCCTCGTACACGGCCCAGCAAAAGCACGACGCGCTCGACCGCTGGGTCAAGGAAGTCCGCTTCGAATGAGGCGGCACATCGCAGCATAGCACAGAAAAAGCAGAAAAAAGAAAACGGGAACGAAAAGGGTAACCGAACGATATAGGAGGAAACATTTCCATGAAAGCGGGATTTATCAGCTTGGGCTGTTCGAAAAACTTAGTGGATACGGAGGTCATGCTCGGCATCCTTCAGGAGCACGGCATCGAGCTCACGACGAACCCGGCGGAGGCCGATATCCTGATCGTCAACACGTGCGCCTTCATCCAGTCGGCAAAGGAAGAGTCCATCACGACCGTGCTGAACATGGCCGACTACAAGGAGACGGGCCGCTGCCGCAGCCTGATCATCGCGGGCTGTCTCGGCCAGCGCTACGGGCAGGAGCTGCTCGACGATATCCCAGAGGCTGACGCGATCATCGGCACCGGGGCGTGGAGCCGGATCATGGAGGCCGTCGAGGAGACACTGAAAGGGCGCCGCGTCGTGATCGCGGGAGAGGACAAGTCCCTCTACGACACGAAAACGCCGCGCATCCGCACGACGCCAGGCTACACGGCCTATGTGAAGATCGCGGAGGGCTGTAACAACCGCTGCGCGTTCTGCGCGATCCCGCTGATCCGCGGCAAGTACCGGAGCCGGCCGATCGAGGATATCCGCGAGGAGGTCGAGGGCCTAGCGAAACAGGGCGTCAAGGAAATCGTGCTGATCGCGCAGGACTCGACGGAGTACGGGCGCGATCTCTACCATGCGCCGTCGCTCGCGCGGCTCCTGCGCGAGCTCGCGCACATCGACGGCATCGCCTGGATTCGCACGCTCTACAGCTATCCGAAGTTCTTTACCGATGAACTCATCGAGACGATTGCCTCCGAGCCCAAGCTCTGCAAATACGTCGATCTGCCGCTGCAGCATGCGCACGACGCGGTGCTCCGCAGCATGCACCGGCCGGACACGCAGGAGCAGATGCGCACGCTCATCGGCAAGCTGCGCAGCCGCATCCCGGGCGTCACGATCCGCTCGACCTTCCTCGTCGGGTTCCCGGGCGAGACGGATTCGCAGTACCAGACGCTGCGCCGCTTCCTCGAGGAGATGAAGCTCGACAAGGTCGGTGTGTTCACGTACTCGCGCGAGGAGGGGACGCCGGCCTACGATATGCCGAACCAGGTCCACGAGGAGATCATGCAGGAGCGCTACCACGATCTCATGAGCGTGCAGAGCAAGATCTCTGAGCGCATCAACCAGAGCCTCGAGGGCCGTGAGCTCGACGTCCTGATCGAGGGGCGCGACGAGGAGCAGCCAGACATCGCGGTCGGCCGCTCGTACCGCGAGGCCCCTGACGTGGACGGACAGGTCTACGTCGAGCAGGCCGGGGACTGCAAGCCCGGCGATATCGTCCGCGTCAAGGTCCTGCAGGGCTTTACCTATGACGTCGTCGGTGAGCGTATCGACGACAAGGACGGCGCCGATGAAGGAAACGAGAACGAAACCGGGGAAGCGGCGCGCTGAAAGGCCGGTTCCCGCGGCGGGAAGAAGGGACATCGGATGGAAAAGACGACAGAGCATCTCGCGCGGCGCATCGAGGAGATCCTGCGTGCGCGCGGCTGGACCGTCGCCTGTGCGGAGTCCTGCACGGGCGGACTCGTGACGAGCCGGCTGACCGACATCCCGGGCAGTTCCGACGTCGTGAAGGGATCGGTCGTGAGCTATACGAACGCCGTGAAGCACGGTGTTCTCGGCGTGCGGCAAGAGACGCTGAAGCGGTTCGGCGCCGTTTCGCCGCAGACCGCCGCGGAGATGGCGGACGGTGTGCGCCGCGTCATCGGTGCGGACGTCGCGGTCAGCATCACGGGCAACGCGGGCCCCGGCGCCTCGGAGGGCAAGCCGGTCGGCCTCGTCGATTTCGGCGTGTCCACGGCGGGTGGCACACAGACCTTTTCCGGGCACTTTACCGGCACGAGGAAGGAGATCAAGGCCGCGGCCGCGAAAAAAATACTGGAGTGTCTCCTCGAGACGCTCCAGCGCGCGGACGCCTGACGATGCGCGATCGCCGCGGCGGGAAGGGAAGATTTTAGCAGCGCAGGGAAGTCGCCTTGCGATTCCGAAAGAGGGAGTTTTTCGATGCAAGAGAAAAAGATGCGGACATCGGTGCTGACGGCGCTCGTGTGTCTGGCCTGCTCGGGTACGGCCTTCGCCGCGACGGACGTGACGGCCGTCGACATCCAGCAGCTCGAAAAGGCGCCGGGCCTCGTCATCGGCACGCCCGTTAAGGCGAAGGCCTACGAGCAGGAGACGGTCGATGCGGCCGGCAACGTCACGATGTCGATTTCGGACAAGGCGCAGGCCGCAGCCACCACGAACGCGGAAGCGGCCCACGCGGATGCTGTGGCCATCATGAAGATGCCGCTCCGCTGGCAGAGCGTCGAGGAACCGTTCCGCGCCCAGCAGGAAAAGGCCGAAGCGCAGAAAAAGGCTGAAGCGCAAAAAAAGGCCGAGACGCAGCAGCAGTCGGCAAAGAAGCAGATGGCAAAGCGGCCGGCCGCCGCATCCCACGCGGTCCCGCAAAAACTGCACCCCATCATCCTGACCGTCGACGACCTGCCGCAGCCTGCGGCACCCATCGCACCGCCGCGCCGCGAGACGGTCACGCCGCCGCGCCAGGAGACGGCACTGCCGCATCGCGAGAGCGCTGCGCCGCATCCGCGCAGGCCGGCCCTTTCCTGGCACGCCACACATGGCGGTCACCGCCACCAGCCGCCCGTGCGGAAGCACCGCCCGCAGCCGCCGATGCAGCAGCATCCGGACATCCGCCGCGCGCTGCCGCCAAAGGCCTTCCGCCCGCTGCCCGTTCCGAAAAACGTGCGCCTGGCGGCCATCCCCGACGAGCGCGCGCTCCCCGCAACCGATGCCGGCGAGCGGCCGGAGCCGTTCCGGGACATTTCGGCCTCGAGCTGGCGCCATATCCAGGCGGGCATCTACGCGATGCAGCTGCAGCTCCGCACCGATATCAGCGAGCCGGCCATCTTCCATTTCGTGCAGATCCTCTGCGCGAACACCGGCCTCACGCACCTGCAGAAGCTCCAGTACCTCATCGGCTTCGGCTACGCGATAAACCACAGCCGCCTCAGCGACTGGCAGAAGGGCGACCTCATCGACACCATCGCACAGTCCTTCCATTAAAATCCTGAACTTTATACAATGTTTACGCATTGCCTCTCCCGCACACCCGCGTTTTGTGCTATAATGGTGCTTGCTTGTAAAAAGAAAGCCGCGTAAACGCGCAGCATTTTGGGAGGAAAGTTTTATGGATTTGAGTGTTGTCGAGTTACTGAAAACCATCTTTCTCGGCATCGTAGAGGGTCTGACGGAGTGGCTGCCGGTCTCGAGCACGGGGCATATGATCCTCGTCGATGAGTTCATCCAGCTGAACGTCACGACGGCGTTCAAGGATATGTTCCTCGTCGTGATCCAGCTCGGCGCCATCCTCGCCGTGGTCGTGCTGAGCTTTGACAAGCTGAACCCGTTCTCCTCGCGCAAGACGGCAGCGGAGAAGCGCGCGACCTTTTCGCTCTGGGCCAAGGTCATCGTCGCGTGCCTGCCGGCCGCCATCATCGGCCTGCTGTTCAATGACTACATGGAGAAGCATTTCATGACGGCGCAGGTCGTCTCGTTCACGCTGATCCTGTACGGCATCCTGTTCATCGTCGTCGAGAACTACAACAAGACGCGCTCGCCGCGCGTCACGGACCTCGACAGGCTCGACTACAAGACGGCGCTCATCATCGGCTGCTTCCAGGTGCTCTCGCTCGTCCCGGGCACGAGCCGCAGCGGCTCGACCATCCTCGGCGGCATCCTGTTCGGCGCGAGCCGCTACGTCGCGACGGAGTTCACGTTCTTCCTCGCGATCCCGGTCATGTTCGGCGCAAGCGGCCTGAAGATGGTCAAGTTCGGCTGGCATTACACGAGCGCGGAGGTCATCATCCTCCTCGTCGGCATGGTCACGGCCTTCATCGTGTCCATCCTGTCCATCCGGTTCCTGCTCCGCTACATCAAGAAGAACGACTTCAAGGCGTTCGGCTGGTACCGCATCGCGCTCGGCATCGTCGTCATCCTCTACCTGATCTTCATCGGCGACCCGACGGCGAACAATTGATGGAAAACACAACCGGAGAGCTGCGCCATGGGCGGGCTCTCTTTTTCGTTCTACAGAAAGGAAAACGCAATGAAAATCATCGTTGGCCTCGGCAATCCGGGCGCAGAGTACGCGGGCACGCGGCATAACGCGGGCTTTATGCTCGTCGACGCGCTCGCGGCGCATCTTGGCGTCACGAACTGGCGCGAGAAGTTCGATGCGCTCGTCGCGGAGGCGCGCATCGGCGCGGAAAAGGTCCTGCTTGTCAAGCCGCAGACCTATATGAACGACAGCGGCCGCGCGATCGGGCCCATCCTGCACTTTTACAAACTGCCGGTGGAGGACCTGATCGTCTGCCACGACGATATGGACATCCCATGCGGCACGATCCGCATCCGCAAAAAGGGCAGCGCGGGCGGCCACAACGGCATCAAGTCGATCCTCGCGGCGGTCGGCGACGAGCATTTCCCGCGCGTGCGCATCGGCATCGGGCGGCCAAAGCCGGGCTGGACCGTCGTGAACCACGTGCTCTCCCGCTTTGAGGGCGAGGACGCGGTGGCCGTGCAGGAGGCGATCGCCGCTCTGATCCCGGCGGTCGCATGCATTGTGACGGACGGACCGGATCTCGCGATGAACCGCTACAACCCGAAAAAGCAGAAACATCACGCAAAGAAAGAGAAGGAGGCAGACAGCCATGGGGAAGCACCAAAACCATCCGAAGCATAAGCATCCATCGAAGAAGCAGGCGGCGCGCGAAGCGGCCATGCAAAAACAGGCGGCGGCCCTCGATGAGCACGTCTACGCGATCTACGCGGACGAGGACGGCGAGATCCTCGACGCGCCGGGCATGCTCGGCATGGGGCGCACGGGGCGCGAGAACGTGCCGCTGCACCCCGACGACCTGATCCCGCTGCCAGACAGCGCCGACCTCATGCTGCTGCCCGACCATGAGGCCGTCGGCATGACGCCGGACGGCGAGGTGCTCCCCATCGCGGGGCTCGCGGTCGCGGCCATCCTGCCCGCCGGCTACACGCGGCTCTACCTGCCAGCCTACGCGCGCGCCGAGGACGCCGCGCGCCTGCCGCTCTACGGCTACACGGCCGTCGTCGTCTACCATGACGCGCTTTACTGTGCGGCGCTCTACACGGACGAGAACGAGAAATGGGATCCCGCGAACTACAACACGCCCGAGCTCCCGAAGCTCGTCAAGCGCACGAAAAAAGACCTGCCCGGCAACCGGATTGTCGAGCAGGTCGGCGGCTGTTCGCTGAAATGGCACTGCCTGACCGCGCAGAATCTCTTTTACCGCCGCTGGGAATGCGGCATCCCCGCCTCGCCGGTCTGCAACGCGAACTGCTTTGGCTGCATCTCGCTGCAGCCCGCCGAGTGCTGCCCGTCGCCGCAGGAGCGCATCCGGTTCCGGCCGACGCCGGAGGAGATCGCCGAGGTCGGCATCTATCATCTCTCCGTTGCGCCGGACGGCATCGTGAGCTTTGGGCAGGGCTGCGAGGGCGAGCCGTCGCTCGCGGCCGACAACATCGCCGCGGGCATCCGCCTGATCCGCGCCAAGACGAAGAAGGGCCAGATCAACATGAACTCGAACGTCGGCTGGACCGAGGGCGTCCAAAAGATCGTCGACGCCGGCCTCGACTCGCTGCGCGTCTCGATCATCTCGGCGCGCGACGAAGCCTACGACGCGTATTACCGCGCGAGCTACCACCTCGCCGATGTCAAGCGCTCGATCCGCTACGCGCTCGACCACGGCGTGTACGTCTCGCTCAATCTGCTCTACTTCCCGGGCTTTAACGACCGCGAGGAGGAGCTCGCCGCCTGGCAGGCCTTCTTCCGCGAGCTCCCCGTACAGATGATCCAGGTGCGCAACCTGAACATCGATCCCGACGCGTTCCTCGACCTCATGCCGGAGCCGCAGGGGCGCGCTGTCGGCACCAGGGCTTTCCTGCAGACGCTTCACGCGGAATTCCCGCAGCTTGTCATTGGCTCGTTCAGCCACTACGTAGAACGGCCCCGTGCCTGAGGGACCTCGCCACATCCCCATAAAAAAGCCGCCGCACCGGCAAAAGCCTGCAGGCGGCAGCGAAAACCTATAGAAAGGTGAGACCTTACTGGATGGTAAAGACCTTCTTATTGGGGTCTTCTTTTTTCCTCGGCAGCACGACGTGGAGAACGCCGTTTTCGTAGCTGACGCTGACCTGGCTGTCGTCGAGGTCGTCGATCTCAAAGCTGCGCTCGAACGTGCCCGTGCGGCGCTCGCGGCAGAGGAAGTGCGCTTCGGTTTCCTCCTCCGGCCGCTCGGCGCGGATCCGCAGGTATTTGTCTTCGTCGTAGGACACCGTGATCTCGTCCTTGTGGAACCCTGGCAACTCGGCAAAGAGCTCGTAGCGATCGTCTGCGTCCAGCACATCGACGCGGAACGGCGACAGCGCGCCGCTCACATGGCCGAGCGGGTAGACGGACTGGTCCGCCGCGAAATCGAGCGCCTTCTCGAGCACCTCGCGGCCCTTCTCCATATTCTGACGGAACGGGATCGTATGAAATGGCATAGCACGTAACATAAAAACCGCCTCCATGAAAATCCAAAACAGGAAGGAAATCGCAAAAGAGGAACACGGGGAAACGGGGTTCCTCTTTTGCTTCTACCCTATAGATTCGCCTTGTCCGCGCGGAATTCCTGCCTGCGTGCGGCTCGTTTTCCCTTGTTGCCGCGCAATATTTTTTCCGGCAGCAGGAATTTGGGTGGGAAACGAGAACTATAACAAAAGAGTCCTTTAGATCGGGATACAGGAGGGGATTCCCATGATGGATGATCGCGACTGGGCATTGTTCAAGCAGATGCTCAAGAGAAAGACGGAGATCGACCTCGATCTCTACAAAGAGCCGCAGATGAAGCGGCGCATCGGCAATCTCGTGAACCGGGGGCATTTCGACTCGTACACGGGGTATTTTCAGCATGTCTCGCAGGACAAGGACGAATTCGCGTCCTTTATCGAATACCTGACCATCAACGTTTCGGAGTTTTTCCGCACACCGGAAAAGTTCGGCAAGCTCGAGACGGACGTCATTCCTGACCTCCTCAAGCGCTCGCCGCGCCTGAACATCTGGAGCGCGGGCTGCTCGATCGGCGCGGAGCCGTACTCGCTCGCCATCATCCTGAAGGAAATGACGCCGGGTGTCAAGCACCGGATCCTCGCGACCGACCTCGATGTTGAGATCCTCGCGAAGGCGAAGCGCGGCATCTACACGGACAACGAGATCAAGAGCATGTCGCACGAACGCCTCGCGAAGTATTTCGACCGGGTCGACGGCGGCAAATACGCGGTCAAGCCGGAGATCAAGCAGTGCATCGAGTTCGAGCGGCACAACCTGCTCAAGGACCCGTTCGAGTCTGGCTTTGACCTGATCCTCTGCCGCAACGTCGTGATTTACTTTACCGAGCAGGCCAAGGATCAGCTCTACGCGAATTTCTTCAAGGCGCTGAAGCCCGGCGGCATCCTGTTCGTCGGCGCGACCGAGGCCATTTTAAATTTCCGGACGCTTGGCTACACGAGCTTCCAGCCGTTTTTCTATCAGAAGCCGCTGGACGCGAAATGAGTCGGCGGAACAGGATAGAGAGATAGGAGTGCGAGGCGCATGATAGCGAGTCCGGACATAGAACAGATGGATCTGGCGGGGCTCCGGAAACGGCAGCTCGAGCGCCTGCAGAGCCAGCTTCGCTGGGCGCAGGAAAAGAGCCGGTACTACCAGCAGGCGTTCGCACAGGCTGGCGTCAGCTGGCAGGATCTCCGGACGCTGGAGGATCTGCAGCGGTTCCCGACGCTCGATGCGGTGACCATGCGGCAGATCGACGCGATGGACGTCCTGACGCTGCCGCTGTCGCAGATCCTGCGCTGTAGCTATGTCGGTGCGGAGATGCACCACGTGATGAAACTCTACACGGCGGGCGACGTCGCGAAGAACGTCGAGATGATGATGCGCGTCCTGCAGGCAGTCGGTGTGAACCGGACCACGATCGTCGCTCTGCCGCTGCGCGACATGGACTCGCGCGGCATGGATATCCAGTACGCGCTCGAGAATCTCGGTGCAACGGTCGTCGAGCTCGGGCCGCAGCAGCTCCAGCAGGAGATCTTCGAGAGGATCGGCATCGACATGCTCGTGACGACGCCGCAGCTCGTGATGCAGCTGATCATCCAGATCCAGGCCGCGGGGCGGGATCTCAGCGACTCGGTCATCCAAAAGGTGCTCTGCCTCAACGACACGTCCATCCAGAACCCGATGCAGCGGCATATCGAAAACCGCCTGCAGGCGCATGTCTACAACCTCTACGCGCCGCCGGAGCTCGGCATGGCGGGCATGCTTTACCCGTGCGAGAGCCGGCAGGGCCAGCATATCCAGGAGGACTATTTCTACCCCGAGATCCTCGCGTTCCACAGCGAGAAAGAGGTCGAGACGCCGGGGCAGATGGGCGAGCTCGTCGTGACGACGCTCGCGGCGGAGGCCATGCCGCTCATCCGCTACCGCACCGGTCAGGCCGTGCGCCTCGAGGAGGAGCCCTGTACCTGCGGCCGCACCTTCCGCCGTATCCTGACGCCCATGCTCATGTAGTTGACAAAGCCTTCCGCCCAGGAGGGCTTTTCTCGTGAAAAGAGGGAAAGCCCCATGACAGCAAAATTTACCGCCCTGCTCGGGCGGAGTGGTTCCGGCAAGACGACGGCCTGCCTGCGCGCGATGCGCAGCAGTCTGCTCGCACAGCCGGAAGGCCCGGCGCTCGTGCTCGTGACGCAGGAACATGAGGTCTACCAGGCGGAGCGGCGGCTCGCGGCCTGCATCCCGCCGGCGCATGGCCGCGGGTATCTGCGCGCCTACGTGTTCGGCTTTCGGCGCCTTTCGGAGCATATCCTGCAGGAGACCGGCGGCGCGGCGATCCCGCGCATCACGGACCTTGGCCGCCGCCTGCTGTTGCGGCGCGTGCTCGAACGCCGGCAAAAGGACCTGACCGTCTTCGCGCGCGCCGCGAGGCAGCACGGCTTTGGCGACGAGCTCGCGGGCATCATCCGGGAGTGCAAGAGCTACGGTTTGAGCGCGGACACCCTGCAGACGGCCGGCGCGCAGGTAAAGGATCCGCGCCTTTCCGGCAAGCTCTCGGATATGGCGCTGCTCCTGCGGGACTTCGAATCGGAGATGGCCGGCAAGGCCGCGGACGGCGAGGACCGGATGCAGGCGTTTGCCGCGCGGATCCCAGAGTCTGCGCTCCTGCGCGGGGCGGAGATCTGGATCGACGGCTTCACGTTCTTTAACCCGCAGGAGCGCGCCGTGCTCGCGGCTCTGCTGGACACGGCCGCTGCCGTGCACGTGACCTTCCCGATGGATCCCGACCTCGACGCCGCGTCAAACGTCCGCGAAAGCGGGCTTTTTCACCGCGCCTATCAGACCTTCCTGGAGCTCGGCGCGCTCGCCGCGGAAAAGGGCACCGCGCTGCACATCGAACTCCTGACGGGCTTTCACCGCAGCGCAGTCCCCGCGCTCGCGCAGATCGAGCGGGAGCTCTTCCACTTTCCGCAGCGCCCGCTCGCCGGGGAGGCGCATGGCGTGCAGCTCGTGGAGGCCGCGAACCCGCGCCTCGAGACCGAGGCAGTTGCGGCCGACATCTTGCGCCTCCTGCGCGACGAGGGCTATCGCGCCGGAGACATCGGCGTGCTCGTCCGCGATGCGGAGACCTACGCAGGCCTCCTGCGGCGTACGTTCCGCCTCTACGGCATTCCTTTTTACATGGACACCAAGCGCGCGGGCATCCATCACCCGCTCGCGGAGCTCCTGCGCTCCGTGTTCGATGCCCTGCGCGGCTGGCGCCAGGAGGCCGTGTTCCGTTGCCTGCGCACGGGGTTCTGGCCCCTGATGCCCGAGGAGATCGACCGCCTCGAGAACTACGTGCTCGCGTACGGCATCCGCGGCGAAGCGCGCTGGACGCGCGAGGAGCCATGGGACTGGCACCGTCGGCATGATCTCGACGAGGACGGCATGACGGACGAGCAGAAAGAGGAGCTCGCGCAGATCGACTACTGGCGGCGCCTGGCCGCCAAGCCGCTCGCCGCGCTCGCCGCGGCTCTGCACACCGCGGAAAACGTGCGCGCGCAGACGGCGGCGCTCTACGCGTTCCTCGAGGCGCTGCACGTGCCTGAGCACCTGGCAGAATGGGAGCGCCTCGCGCGCGAGGAGGGGCGGCAGGACGACGCGGCCGAGCACCAGAAAATCTGGGGCGACATCCTCGACCTGCTGGATCAGCTCGTCGCGGTCAGCGGCGAGGAGAAACTGTCGCTGCGCGACTACGCGGATATCCTCGCGGACGGGCTCGACGGCATGCAGCTCGCGATGATCCCGCCGGGCCTCGACCACGTGACGATCGCGCCCTTTGATCAGAACAGTCTCGCGGGGACGCGCGCGATCTACATCGTCGGCGCTGTCGAGGGGGTCATGCCGCGCAAGGCGACGGAGCAGGGCCTCCTCACGGATGCGGACCGCCTGCATCTGCGCGAGATGGGCGTCGAGCTCGCGGGCGGCGGCATCGAGCGCAGCTACGGTGAGAGCGCGCTGCTCTACCACGGCTTTAGCGAGGCGCGCGACGCGCTCTGGGTGTCGTACGCGCTCGCGGACAGCGAGGGCAGGGAGCAGCGTCCGTCGAGCCTCATTGGCCGGCTGCGCCGCATCCTGCCGGACGTGCGGCTGCGTAGCATTCCGCTGCGGATGACCGGCGGCGAGACCCTCGCGCGCGCGGCAGCGCCCTATCCGGCCCTCTGCGCGATGACGGCCGCGTTTTGCGAGCTCCGCGAGGGGCACGCCATCGCGCCGTTCTGGCGGGACGTCTACAACCTGTTTCGGGCCGGGGACGTGCCTGGCGCCGAGGACGCATTCCGCCTGTCGCTCGCGGGCCTTTTCGCGGGCGGCCAGGAAAAGCAGATCCCCGCAGAGCTCGCGCGCGAGCTCTACGCGAAATCCGGGCGGCTGCGCGGCAGCGTCACGCGGTTCGAGGCGTTTTGCGCGTGCCCGTTCCGGCATTTCGCGAAATACGGGCTGAAGCTCGGCGAGCGCGAGACGTTCGAGTATCAGACGCGCGATCTCGGCGTACTGCTGCACGGCATCCTAAAGGCGTTTGGCGAGCGGCTCGCGCGAGACCACCGCATGTGGCGCGACGTGGATGACGCAGAGACGCATGCGCTCGTCGAGGAGATTCTCGCCGCGCTCGCGCCGCGGCTGCGCGGCCAGCTCATGCTCAGCACGGCGGCCTGCCAGCACATGCTCGCGCGCATCGTACGCACGGCGGAGCGCTCCATCCACCGGCTTATCGCCCTCGACAAGGTCAGCCACTTCCATCCGGCCGCGTTCGAGCTCGCGTTCGGCCAGGGCAGCGCCGCGATGCCGCCGCTCAGCGCGGACCTCGGCGGTGCCAGGCTCGAGATCGTCGGGCAGATCGACCGCATCGACCGCTCCGAGAGCGGCCGCTATCTTTTGATCTACGACTACAAGACGGGCAGCGCGGCGATCAACCTGCTCGAGGTCTGCTACGGCCTCCGCCTGCAGCTCCTGACCTACATGCTCGTCGTCCAAAATGCCATGCACGCGGAAGGCGCCGTGCCGGTCGGCATGCTGTACTGCTTCCTGAAGGATACGTGGCTGAGCGTCGATGCCAAGCTGACGCCGGAGCAGGCCGAGCAGAAGCTGCAGAAAGCCCTCGAGATGCCGGGCTGGGTGCTCGCGGATCCCGACGTGATCCGCGCCATCGATGCGACGCTCTCCTTTTTGCCCGTCTCGTTCAACAAGGACGGTTCCCTCGCCAAGAAAGCGCGCCCCTACGTCAAGAGCGCCGAGGAGTTCCATACGCTGCTCGACTACGTCAGCGTACTGCTCGAGGACACCGGGCGTCGCATTCTGCAGGGCGAGATGCAGGTGAGCCCGTACCGGCTGAAGGACGAGAACACGGCCTGCCGGTTCTGCCCGTATCAGGACCTCTGCGGCTTTGACCCCAGCCAGGGAAGCGCCTACCGCAACCTCCCCAGCCTCGACGACGAGGCCGTTCTGCAGCAGATCGAGCAGCGCATCGAGGAGATCAGGGAAAAGCAGCAAGACAGGAACCCGGAGCAAACCGAAAACCAGGAATCATAGGAAAGGAGCCGGACACATGGCTTGGACAGAGGAACAACAGGCGGCAATCCAGACGCAGGGCAAAAACATTCTCGTCGCGGCGGCGGCGGGCTCAGGCAAGACCGCCGTGCTCGTCGCGCGCATCCTCCGCGAGATCCTCAACGGCGACGTCGACGTCGACCGCCTGCTCGTGCTGACCTTTACGAACGCGGCCGCCGCCGAGATGCGCGAGCGCATCGGGCTTGCCCTGCAGGAACGCCTCGAGCAGAGCGAGGACGCGCAGGAGATCGCGCGCCTCGAGCGGCAGCTCATTCTGCTCTCAGGCGCCTCCATCTCGACGTTCCATGCCTTTTGCCAGCGCATCCTCCGGCAGAACATCGACGCGGTCGACCTCGACCCGCGCTTCCGTCTCGCGGGCGAACAGGAGATGACCCTGCTGCGCCAGGACGCCATGGAGCGCGTCTTTGAGGCGCAGTACGAGGCGGGGGAGCCCGCGTTCCTGAACTTCGTCGATGCGTACGGCGACGACCGGGGCGACGCGCAGGTAAAAGAGATCGTGCGCGCCGTCGCGGATTTCGCGCGCGCCCAGCCGTTCCCGGACGCCTGGCTCGACCGACAGATCGCCGCCTACGAGCAGGCGGCCGCGCTCCCCGCGTGGGAGAACCCGTGGCTGCGCGCGGGCCTTCCCGAGGTCCGGCGCCTGCTCGCGGACGCGCGCGCCGAGGCCGGGCTGGCTCTCGATGCCGCGCGGGCGGCGGCCAGCGATGGCTACGCGCTCGCCGCCTCCGAGATCGCGCGCGACCTCGAGACCCTCCAGCATGCCATCGCGGAGGAGGCGGACTACGCGCTCGTACAGGAGAGCATCCAGGGCTTTACCATGCCGAACATGCGGACAAAGCCCTACGCCGACCGCAAGGCGGACAAGGAGATGAAGGAGGCCTTTACGGCGCACCGTGACCGGGCGAAAAAAGATATCGCGCAGGCCGCCGTGTGGTTTGCGCAGGACGAGGACGCCATGCGGCAGGACCTCCTGGACGGCGCGGCTGTCGTCCGCGAACTCGTCGCGCTGGTTCGGGCCTTTTACGCGGAGCTTCAGGCGTCGAAAAAGGAGAAGAACCTCGCGGATTTTCAAGACCTCGAGCATTTCGCGCTCGCCCTGCTCACGGACGGCGCGGACGCAGACGGTCGGCCCCTGCCGTCGCCGATTGCGCTTGCCCTGCAGGAGCACTACGAGGAGGTCATGGTCGACGAGTATCAGGATACGAACGGCGTGCAGGAGGCCATCCTGGAGCTCGTGCGCCGCGCCGATGCGCCAAACCTCTTTACCGTCGGCGACGTGAAGCAGAGCATCTACCGCTTTCGCCTCACCGATCCCAGCTTTTTCCAGAAAAAGCAAAAGGCCTATGCGGGAAGCGCCGCGGACTGCGCCCTGCTGCACCTGCGCAAGAACTTTCGGAGCCGCGCACACGTGCTCGACAGCATCAATGCGCTCTTTGGCCAGCTCATGAACGAAGAGACTATGGAGATCGGCTACGACCGCGACGAGGCGCTCTACCCGGGTCTCGACTATCCGGCGCCGGCGGACGGCGCGCCGACCCTCGACGGCCCCGTGGAATGCGCGTGGGTGGACGAAAGCGGAGAGACGGCAGACGCGGGCCAAGAGGGCGGAGAGCCCAGCGCGTCCGGTCGCATCGAGGCCGAGGCCCGCTACGCCGCGAGGCGCATCCGCGCCCTGATGGATGCTGGCGTACAGGTCTACGACAAGCACGCGGAGGCCTATCGCCCCATCGCCTACCGCGACATCGTGATCCTCCTGCGCACGGTCAAGGGCAAGGCACAGACCGTGCTCGAGACACTGCGCGCGGCGGAGATCCCGGCCTACGCGGATACCGACGCCGGGTATTTCGAGGCGCAGGAGATCCGCGTCGTGCTCGCGCTGCTCACCTGCTTCGACAACGTGCGGCAGGACATCCCGCTCGCGGCGGTCATGGCTTCGCCCATCGGCGGGTTCACCATGCGCGAGATTGCGCGCATCCGCCTCGCGAGCGACACGGGTGACCTCTACGCGGCCCTGCTCGCCGCGATGGATCCCGCGCCGCAGCAGCGCCTTTCCAGGGCTCTCGCGGAAAAGGCAGCCGACTTTCAGGCGCGCGTCGCGCGCTGGCGGCGCATGGCCCGCGAAAAATCCGTGCCGGATCTCCTATGGCTGCTCTACGCCGAGACCGGCTACTACAACTACGTCGGCGGCCTGCCGGGCGGCGTCCTGCGCCAGGCGAACCTCCGCATGCTCGCGGACCGTGCGGCTGACTACGAGCGCACGAACTACCGCGGCCTCTACCGCTTTTTGCGCTACATCGAGAACCTCCGCAAGGCCGATACCGACCTGTCCGCGGCCCGCACCCTTGGCGCTGGCGAGAACGTCGTGCGCATCATGAGCATCCACCGCAGCAAGGGCCTCGAGTTCCCCGTCGTGCTCCTGCTCGACCTCGGCAAGAGCTTCAATATGAGCGATGCGCGCAGCCGCCTGTTCCAGCTGCACAAGACCCTCGGCATCGGGGTGCGGCTCACCGACCTTGCGACCGCGCAGCGCTATAAGACCCTGCCGTGGAAGGCCATCTCCGCCGCGATGACCGCCGAGAGCAAGGCTGAGGAACTCCGCCTGCTCTACGTCGCGCTGACCCGCGCGCGCGAAAAACTCATCCTCGTCACGGCTGCCCCCGGCCTCGAAGCGCGCATCGAGAAATGGAGCGCAGCCTGCGACGCCTGCGGGGAAAAGCTCCCGCCCGCGATGGTCGAGCGCGCGGACTCCTACCTCGACTGGATCCTCATGGCCCTCCTGCGCCTGCCGGACGGGAGACCGTTGCGCGATCTCGCCGGCCTGCCGGGCGAGGGGACGCTCGCCATGCCGCAGTACGGAGAGGCTGCGTTCGACCTCCGCCACGTCGGGGCAGAGGACCTCGCACCCGCCGCGGCCGCAGACCAAAAGACCGCGGCCGCCGAGCTCCTCGATGCCGTGCGCCGCGGCGAAACCCTCGCGCCGAGCGACGACGAGCCGGCCGTCCGCCGCATCCTCGCCTGGCACTACGACGCCCGCGGGCTCGAGCGCGTCCCCGCCAAGCTCTCCGTCACCGAGCTCAAACGCCGCGAGGACGAACGCGACGAGACGGCCATGTCTCTCGAGGCAATGCCGGTGCAGCTCGTACCGGGGGAGGAGGCTGTGCCGGCGGACCGCCAGGAGGGAGAGACTGTGCCGGCTGCAGGCCCCGCGGACGGCGAGACGCTTTCTGGTGCCGCAGCTCTCACGGGCGTCTACGCGAGACGCCCGCGCTTCCTGCAGGAACACGCGCGCCGCACCGGCGCAGAGTACGGCACCATCCTCCACAGCGTCCTGCAGCACATCGATCTCCACGGCGACCTCTCCGCGCGCGGCATTGCGGCGCAGCTCGACGCCATGGTCCGCCGCGAGATCCTGACCGCCGACGACCGCCGCATCGTGCCCGTCGCGCGCATCCGCACCTTTTTC
Organism: Selenomonadaceae bacterium; assembly: GCA_022773425.1. GTDB lineage: Bacteria > Bacillota > Negativicutes > Selenomonadales > Selenomonadaceae > UBA2897. Next base: position 12,097 of record JALFBM010000034.1, on the reverse strand, counting down.
ACGTCGCCCATCGGGCAGCGCATGTGCCGCGCCGCAGCCGTCTGGCGCGAGAAGCCCTTTTGCTGCCTGTTTCCGGCGAAGCGCTTTTACCCCGAGATCCAGGACGCATCGGCCGAGATCTTTATGCAGGGCGTCCTCGACGTCCTGTTCGAGGAGGCGGACGGTCGTCTCGTCCTTCTCGACTACAAGACCGACCACGACCCGGATCCCACGCGCGCACGCCGCCGCCACGCCCTCCAGATCGCGCTCTACCGCGAGGCTGCCGCGCGCATCCTCGGGCGGCCCATCGACGAGGCCGCGCTCTACCTCCTTTCCTCCTCCCAGCTCGTCGAAATGTAAAAAAAGGGGAGGGTGCCGTGTTTGGCATCCTCCCTTTTGTGGTACGATTTAGGCCCCGAGATCCACCAGCGCGCCGCGCGTCGCCGTGCCGAGGCTGGCCGACTGCTTGTACGCGCTCGCGACGGCCGCGAACTTGGCGCTGACCTGCGCGTTCGTCTGTTGGAACCGGCTCGAGCCGAGCTTCGTCGAGTCGCCGAAATTCGACGCGGCGTAGTAGCTCTTCGCCTTGTCCATGAGCTCCGATGTTTTCTGCGACCCGATCGACGCGGTCTCCTCGTTGCCGCGCTGGAACTTGCTCGTCCCGATCTTCGTCTCCGTGCCGAAATTCGAGACGCGCGAGTAGTCCCCGGCCCGGCGCGAGATGGCCGACGCCTTTTGGACGCCCGTCGTATCCACGTCGCGATTCAGCTGCTGGAACGATTTCAGCGTGGTATAGGACGCATACGCCCCAGAGCCGCCAACTCCTGAAATACCCATAGCAATCCCTCGCTTTCCACTAGATCCTTCCGGTGGGTATCCGCAGTCCGCCCGCAGACGAACTGCGCTCTACTTCTATTATAGAAGAACCCCGCCGGAAGGACAAGGGATCGTGCAGAAATTTTCCCGCAAAAAGGTGGCGGAGGTCCTGCTAGTGGTCTTGTCGCGCGAAAAAGAATGATATATAATGAGGTATGCTATTTTATGCGGAGTCTCGAAATTTTTAAGTAAGATGAAAAACAAGGGGTTTTATTGATGAAAACAAGCATATCGGTTCTCACACTCGCGGCTATGCTGGCCGCGGGCGGTACCGTTCTGGCCGCGCCGACGGCCGACCAGGTCGCAGCCGAGGCAGCCGCCGATCCGGGTGCCTCCGCCGCCTACCGCACGCCGGCAAAGGGCAGCGCATCCGCAAAGCCAGCCACCAAAGCCGCAAAGGCGCAGCCGCCGAAGCCGCAGAGCAGCGACCTCCAGGCCCGCTACGTCGAGTCCAAGGACATCTTCCAGACGGCCTCGCTCCGCAACACGTATGTGTCGCCGGACTACCGCCTGTTCCGCGGCGACACCATGAGCCTGCTCGTCGTCGGCTTCCCCGACGGCATCGGTATCGACAAGATCACCGTCGGCCTCGACGGCTACGTGCAGCTCCCGTACGTCGGCAGCGTCAAGATGGAGGGCCTGACCCTCGACGAGGCCAAGCAGGTCGTCCTGAACTCCCTGAACCAGTACCTGCGCGTCCCGGACCTCACCCTCATGATCACGAAATACGGCCCGCGCAAGGTCTACGTCATGGGCGAGGTCAAGAAACCCGGCATCCAGGACATGACCATCGACAACATGAACGCCTACGCCGCGCTCGCGTCCGCCGGCGGCTGGGCCCGCAAAGGCCGCAGCACACGTGTCCAGATCCTGCGCGTCATCGACGGCACCATGTACTACCGCACGCTCAACATGAAAGCCTACACCGTTCGCCACGACCTCACCCAGAACGTCGCCCTCGAGAACGGCGACATCCTCTACGTGCCGAAGACCAACGGCATCAAATTCGACACCGACGTCATGCCATACATCAACGCCTGGTCGATGTACAAAGCCCTGACCGACTGACGCAGGCGATAGAAGAGATTTGAAGGGGAATTTTCGTTGATACGAATCAAACAGACTTGGCAGGCGAGAACCAACCAATACGTGACGCCGTTCCTTTTGGTCTTGGTCGACTTTATCGTCTGTAATGCCGCGGCCATCCTGTCTGCGGCCCTCGTGGAGCGGGTGGTGGGGGCGCCGCTCCTCATCAGCAAAGTGTGGTATAGCATCATGCCGTGCGTGTTTATCCTGTACATGATCCCGATGCGGATGTATCGGACACGCCGCATCCTGCGGGAATGCACGGGGAGGATATTCCGCGCGACCTTTTATACCATCGTGACGGTCATCGTGCTCGACTACATCATCTCAGGGGAGCGGATCACCATCCCGCGCGGCTTTCTGTTCACCTACTGGGCCATAAGCTACGCCTTTGCCTGCTTCGGACGCATCGCAGCACGCAATATCCTGCGCAAAATCGGGATCTGGCAGAACACCATCATCATCATTGGCGCGGGAAAGACGGCCGAGCGCTTCGTCCAGGCGTTTTCCGAGAACTACGAAATCGTCGGCATCATCGAGGACGACCGCAGCAAGCCACTCTTGCAGCGCTATCCACATCTCGGCGGGTTTGCCGATATCCGCGGCATCCTGCATCAGCACCCGGTACAGGAAGTCGTTCTCGCGACACCAGGCCTTTCAAAAAAGGAACAGGCCACGCTATTCTACCTCGTGCAGCCCTATGTCCGCAGCGTTTCGGTTATCCCGAACATTTTTGGCGTGCCGATCGGTAACGTCGAGATCGAGAGCAGCCTTGACGACCGCCTGCTCGTCCTAAAGACGCGGAACAACCTGAACAGCCTCAGCAACCAGCTGCTAAAGCGCGCGTTTGACCTCCTGTTAGGAAGCATTCTCGCCGTGCTGATTTCGCCCGTCCTGATCGTCCTCGCTGTGCTGATCAAACTCGATTCGAATGGCCCTGCCTTTTACAACGCTGCGCGCATCGGCAAGGGCGGCAAGACGTTCAAGTGCTATAAATTCCGTTCCATGTACGTAAACGCTGACCACATTCTTCTCGAGTTCCTCGGCAAACATCCCGAGGCCGAGGAGGAATGGAAAGAGTTCCAAAAGCTCCGCGGAGACGACCCACGCGTCACACACATCGGCAAGTTCATTCGCAAGTACAGCCTCGACGAGTTGCCACAGATTTTCAACGTCCTAAAAGGCGAGATGAGCCTCGTCGGTCCGCGCCCGTACCTGCTGCGCGAAAAAGAGAAGATCGGCCGGTATCTGCCCGTCATCTGCATGACGACCCCCGGCATCACCGGCCTTTGGCAGGTCAGCGGCCGCAGCAACATCAGCTTTCATGGTCGCCTGCACCTCGACGCCTGGTACGTCCGCAACTGGAGCCTATGGCAGGACATCGTCCTGCTCTTTCGGACCATCGGCGTCGTCTGCGGCAAGAAAGGCGCCTATTGATCCAGTTTATTTTATGGGGGGAAGGGAGTTGGCACGATGATTGACTCCATACAAGCAAAAAACTTTGGTATGCACAAGAACATAGCGTGGAAGCATCTTCAGAGTATCAATTTGCTCCTCGGCATCAATGGAACCGGGAAGACCTTTGTCCTGAAGGCGATGTATGTTGCGATGCGGACGTTGGAACAGTACAAGCGCGGTAACGCGCAACAGGCCTTGCCAGACATCCTGCAGGAGAAGCTGCATTGGACGTTCCAGACCGACCGCCTCGGGGACTTGGTCAACAAGACAAATGGCGGCAAGCTGAACTTCTCAATGACGGTGGACAACAACGAATCGCTCTTCTACGAATTCGGGCGGGATACGGTCAAGAAAATCTTGAAGGCCGGGACGACGCTCGCCAAGAACCGCGACAGCAATACCGTATTTATCCCCGCTAAGGAAGTCCTGTCTTTGCAGGACGTCATCCTGAAATCGCGCGAGCAGGATATGATGTACGGCTTCGACGACACCTATCTTGATCTCGTCAAGGCCTTGCAGTTGCCACGGCAGCGCGGCAACAACTATCAGCACTTCGCCGATAGCCGCAAGATTCTCAAGGATATCTTGGGCGGCACCGTCGACTACGATGAGAAGAAGCGCCAGTGGTACTACAAGAAGGGCAACACGCTCTATTCCATCAACACGACGGCCGAGGGCATCAAGAAAATCGCGATATTCAATCAGCTGCTGGCCAATCGCTATTTGACGCCGAAGTCCGTTGTCTTCCTCGATGAGATCGAGTCCTCGCTGCATCCACAGGCTGTCGTCAGGTTCCTCCAGATGATCTACGAGCTCTCCCAGAGTGGCATGCAGTTCTTCATCGCCACGCATTCCTACTTCGCCATCAAAGAGCTCTACCTCCTGGCACAGGAACACCACATGAGCATTCCCGTGCTGTCCCTGAGCGATACCGGCACACCGGCTTACGACGACTTGCTCGCAGGAATGCCCGATAACAGCATCATCGATGAATCAGTTCGCCTTTACGAACGTGAAGTGGACTTGACCTTGGGGGATGGCTATGCTAAAGATTCATGAATCCGGTATGTGGTTTCACCTGCCTGAAACCAAGACATTCCCCATCGAGCAGTCCGATACCTATCGAAAGGTGAACACGCGCGGAGTTTCTGCCGTGGAATTCATCACGATGGGACCGAAGCAGGATATCATCTTCGTCGAGGCGAAGACAAGCGCGCCAGATCAGGAGAATGGCGAGGGGATAGGAGAATTCGTCGAGCACATTGGCAAGAAGTTTATCCATTCTTTGGAAGTATGTTATGCTTTACTCACAAAGGCACTGCCCGATGAGGAACCGTTATTTCCAGATTCTTTGCAAGAAGCGTTCAAGCAGCAACCGCGTATTAAACTGATTCTGATTGTCAAAAATCTCAAGGATGATCATCGCGCGCCTTTAGGAGAATTGTTGCGCAAGCAACTTCGAGCAGAAATGCGAATCTGGAATATGAATATTTTGGTATTCAATAAGGAGAGTGCTGTAGCACATAACTTCGTTCATAAAAATAGTTCGTGAGGATTCGTTTCATGTTTCATAAGGAGAGATTTTGTGGATATAAAGATCATGGTCGCGGCGCATAAGCCGTATTGGATGCCGCAGGATGATGTCTACATGCCGATTCACGTTGGCTGTGAGGGCAAAGAAAGCATCGGCTTTACCGGTGACAATACCGGCGACAACATCAGCGCCAAGAATCCGCATTACTGTGAACTGACAGCCTTGTACTGGGCGTGGAAGAATCTCCAGGCGGATTATACGGGGCTTGTCCATTACCGCCGCTACTTTACCAATAAGGAAGCGCGCTCGATCGAGGGCAAGCGGGCGGCAATCCTGTCCCGGGCGGACTGGGAGAGACTGCTGGCTGAGACACCGGTCATCGTGGCCGATAAGCGGCGCTATTACATCGAATCGAACAAATCCCACTACCTGCACGCCCACCATGCAGAAGGCCTGCAGGCCCTTGACGAAATCATCCGCGCGGATTATCCTGAATACATCGAGGCACATGATACCGTCATGAAGCGCACCTGGGCGCATATGTTCAACATGTTCGTCATGCGCAAAGACCTCTACGACGCCTACTGCCAGTGGATGTTCGACATCCTGTTCAAGATTGAGGACAGGGTGGACATCAGCAACTATTCTGCCTACGAAGCGCGCATCTTCGGCTTCGTCAGCGAGCTGATGCTCGACATCTGGCTGGACAAGAACGGTATCCCGTACCGTGAACAGAATGTATCCTTCCTCGAGAAACAGAACTGGGTGCGCAAGGGCGGCCTTTTCGTCGCGCGCAAGCTCGGTCTGACGACTTCGCATTAATATTGCATCATATCCGGAACCATTACAGGCATAGATAGGAGAGAACACCTTGGAAAAAGAAGAATCCATCGACTTTGGCCGCCTCAAAGACATCATGCTGCAGCGCAAGAAAGTGGTCGGCGGCATCGTAGTGGGCTGCACAGCCGTCGCACTCGTCGCTGGTCTCGTTTGGCCGAAGACGTACGAATCCACCACCACCGTCCAGACCCGCATGACGGGTTCGCAACTGGCCAGTGGTGGTGCATCGGCCGCCGCTGCAGCCATGGGGTTTGGCGGCGGGAACTCGCCCACGCTCACATATGTGGAGCTCATGAAGAGCAATACAGTCCTACAGCCGATCATCGATGCTCTCGACTGGCCAGAGAATAAGAAAAAGTTCTTGACGCCGGAAGCCTTTGCGAAGTCGAATCTCAAGATCGAGAATACGAAGCAGACGAACCTCATCAAGGTGACGGCTAAAGGCAAGACACCGGAGGAGGCGCAGAAAATCTCGCAGGATGTCGTGAACAACTTCCTCGACATGATGACGGGCCTGAACAAAGAGACGCAGAGCCTCCTCGTCCAGTTCCTGAATGAGCGCATTGACCAGGCCAAGCAGGAGTCGGATGAAGCCGCCGAGAAGTTTGCCGAGTATCAGAAAGAGCATAAGATCTATGACCCGGATACCCAGACAAAAGCCCTGATTTCCCACCTCGATGCTTATGACGAAGCCATCAGCAAGATGGAAGTCCAGGCACAGTCCGGGCAGGCACAACTGGATACGGCCAATGCAAAGCTCAGCGAAATGAAAGCAGGCAGCCAGAGCTACAACATCAACGATAATGCGACTGTACAGGGCATCCGCAACCAGATCGTTGCCAAGCAGGTCGAGCTCGTCGGCCTCAGACAGCGCTACACAGAGAACAATCCGCAGGTCATCGTGGCTCGCGAACAGCTCGGCAAACTGAAGAGCAGCCTGACGAACGAAGTCAATGCCGTCGTATCCTCGAATGCAACGACCCTCAATCCAGCCCAGGCAGAACTCCTGAAGACACAGGCCCAGGCCCAGGTGACTATTGCCACGGCTCAGGCCAGTGAATCTGCCATCAAGGCCCAGCGCGACAGTAAGCAGCAGGAACTCGGTGACCTGCCGGAGGGTGTCGTGGATTACCTTGAGTATAAACGCGATGCAGAGATCAAGAATCAGGTCTACGTCAACCTTGTCCAGCAGTGCGAACAGAGCCGCGTCCAGCAGGCCATGGACTCCATGGATGTCCAGATTGTCGATCCAGCCACACTGCCATTTGAAGAGAAGCCGGTATGGCCAAGACCAAAATTAATGACAGCTGTAGGATTTGTGTTAGGCTGGCTGATTTCGTTTTTATATATGTTATTCGTCTATAAAAAAACAGTTTAAAGGTAGGTAGATGAATAAGGATGATGGCTGTAGGAAAACCTATTCGTATTTTACATGTTCTTCCTGGATTAACGTTTTGTGGAGGTATAGAAGCTTATTTATTAAATTATTATCGCCATATAGATCGTTCTAAAATACAGTTTGATTTTATCACGCATAGCCATGTAGAAGATGAAATAAAAAAAGAAATTGAATCTTTAGGAGGGCATGTTTTTGATTGGGAAGCATTTCGGCTAAATCGATTCTTTGCTATAAAGAAAAAAATCTCAAGCTTTCTCGAAGAACATCGAAATGAATACCATATATTACATTGTCATATGGCGAATGCAGCATTTTTGTATTTCCCATTGGCTAAAAAGGCAGGGATAAAACATTGTATCCTTCACAGCCATAATAATCGTGCAGCGGCGACTTTTTCACATGCTATTCGAAATTATCCTTTGCTTTATATCGGCAATATGGAAGCAACTGAACGTATTGCCTGTACGGAAGACGCAGGACGATTCCTTTTTGGTAAGTATCCGTTTACTATTATAAAAAATTCAATAGATGTTAATCGATTTATTTATTCATCATCAATGCGCAACTTCATGAGGGAAAAGCTTCATCTTGGAAAAAATTTTGTCATTGGTCATGTAGGGCGATTGAACCCCCAAAAAAACCAATCATTTCTAATCAGGATATTTTCTAAAATTTATCAGAAATATCCTGATGTACGTTTATTAATAATTGGCGAAGGTGAAGATGAAACCATATTGAAGCAACTTGTTCAGGCTTTAAAATTGCAACATGTTGTTAAATTTTTGGGCGCAAAAAAAGATATAGAAGATTATTATCAGGCATTTGATGCATTTGTATTTCCCTCTATTTATGAGGGACTAGGGATAGTCTTAGTAGAAGCACAGTGCAGTGGTTTACCTGTTTTTGCTAGTGCAGATGTTATTCCTAGCGATGCAAAAGTAAGCGATTTGTTGACATTTATTCCGCTGAAAAATAATGAGGATCAATGGGCAAAAATTATTGGAGAACGAATCAATAATAAATTTCTGCGAAAAAGCCCTGTAGAAGAAATTCGTAAAGCAGGATACGATATTCAGCAAGAAGCAAAGGTTTTAGAACGGTATTATCTATCGTTGGATTGAGGAGAGCATGATGAATTTACCAGTTAGAGTGCTTCAAATTGGTATGACCCATAATATAGGCGGTATGGAAACTTATCTGATGTCGCAGTATCGCAAATTGAATCGTGAAATTGTCCGCTATGATTTCCTGAATATTACGGGAGAGTCGCAGATTGTGTTTTCAGATGAAATTGAACAAAATGGTGACTCGATTTATGCTGTACCATCCCGTCACAAATCACTGATAGGCCATTATTGGAGTGTATTTAAACTATTGTATAAAAAAAGACATGAATACAAATATATTGTTTTAAACACCTGTTCCTTATACTATGTGTTTCCATTGTTTGTCGCTGCCTTAGTGGGGATACCGCATCGCGTGATCCATTCCCATAATTCCGGTGATGAAATAGCGGAAAGTCTGCCTAGAAAGTGTTTAAAGTGCTTGAACGCATTCCTATTGAAACTCTCTGCAACAGATTATTGGGCCTGCTCAAAACTGGCAGGAAAATGGATGTTCGGAAAACATCCATTTCAAATCATTCACAATGCAATCGATACACCTAAATTTATTTTTAATCCAGCAATCCGGAACCGAGTGCGGAAGAAACTGGGGATAGAGGATAAGTTTGTGGTAGGAACTGTAGCAAGATTTTCTCCACAGAAGAACCATGAGTTCCTCATTGACATATTTAAAGAAATTGCTGCTAAGCGAGAGGATGCCGTCTTGATGCTCGTAGGCGATGCAGCAGGGTTCCAAGATCGCTTGAAAATGATAAAGCAAAAAGTACGTGCCTATCATCTGGAGGATAAGGTCATGTTCCTTGGCATGCGTAAAGATACAAATGAACTTTACCAAGCCATGGACTGTCATGTATTGCCATCAAAATTTGAGGGGCTGTGTATTACGGCAATTGAGGCTCAGGCTGCAGGACTACCGTGCATATGTTCGGATGTTTTTTCCCGGGAAACTTCTGTTACAGAGTTGTTTCAAACAATAAGCTTGAATGCATCATCTGAAAAATGGTGTGATGATATAATCGTTTGTGGAGATGTTATACGCCAAAATATGCAAGAGAAAATTGTCTTGGCTGGGTATGATGCAACTACAGAGATTGAAAAAATTGAAGATGCTTACTGTAGATAAAATTCCTGTATTCATTTGTATTCGATACAATAAGGATGAAAGTAATGCTTTTACATGTAATGATTGGCTTCTTATTAATTTTGACCATGATTACGTATTATTTCTCGAATAAAGATTACTTGTCTGCGCCTGTGATTTTGTGTGCAACTTTTTTATTAGCAGCACTTATGTGTGAGCCATATATATATATATGGTATTTTGATATGAGCTTGACAACATTTTTGGTTGTCATATTAGGAATTCTTTCATTTCTCCTATGCTACTATGTTACTTTATGTAAAAAAAAGGATAACTCTAAAATAGTTGGACTAAGTGTACCTATGTACGCTGTTTTTTCTATTACATGGAAAAAGACGATTTTGTTTGCACTGTTTCAAGTGTTTGTCATTTTCCTTTGTTTGCAGTATATTAATGAGATTGCCACGGCATTTAACATGACGGATTCACTTAGCCAAAAAATCATAGCGTATAGACTTTCGGTTGTTGCAAATAATGGTACTTTAGATATACCACCAATCCCTAAACTGATGGCTTATAGCCGGAAATTTGCATATATTGGTAGTTTGTTTTTTGTGTATCGTATGGCAGTTATTCGAGCTGTGTCTAAAAAGTGGGATATAAAATCGATAATCATCGTTGTAAGTACAGTTATATTGTCTTTGTTAGAAGGATCTAGAGGCGCGGTTCTTCTTCATATCGTGTTTCCGTTTTTGATTGTTTTTTATATTTATCGCATGAGAATGCACAGTTGGAAGAGTCGTTTCACGATTCGAAAACTTGTAATCTTCTTTATATTAACTATGGTCGCTATGGTAGTATTTTATTCTAGTTTAATTATAGTTGGCCGAGGTGATGATATAGGCTTAGATTCTGTGGGAGAATTGATTAGTGATTCTTTTGAACAGCTTGCCATTTATTGGGGGGCTGAATTAAAGCTGTTAGATATATATTTGACACAGGAATACTATCCGGGCACCTCTATGTTTTTTGGTGAACACACCTTTTCTGGATTTTATGATTGGCTGTATTTAAAATTAGGTATTGTTACAATTAATAATGATTTTGGCTTCCGTACGGTAAATGGAATTTTTTTAGGTAATGTCTATACTATGTTCAAATCTTACTATATAGATGCCGGTTTTTTTGGTGTTATTTTATTTAGTGGTATAATGGGATCTTGTTTTGGCTACATGTATTATAGAATACGCTATGTTAAATTCCCTTATAATAAAAGGGCGATTGATGTATGGCTGTTAATGTATGCTTATATTTATTATTCTGTAGCCTTGGCCTTTTTTTCAAATTGGTTTTACACGGAAATAGTATCGATAACCTTGTTGCAGGGAGTAATCAGTTATTTCTTGTTCAAATATTTTTTTGTAGAAGGAATCGAAACTCTGAAAGGGAGAAAGTAGAAGGATGCTTATTATGGGTGAAAACTATTCTTATATACAAGAGCAAAGCGATATTGGCAAACATGCTGGCAGTAAGGCTCGTCAGGATATCGATGTGATTCTTGCACAAATGGTAGGGGATGTGGCATTTTCATATAGTGAACATCATTTTACATCTGTCTTTGACAAAGTTTATTATGTGCTATCTCCTCATAATATTTGTAAGTTTATAGATTTATCTCGCGTGAACAATAAAAAGTTATTTATCCAGTACCCTTTTTATTCTAATATCATTTTACGTAAGTTACTGCTACGTCTTTTGCGACACAATGAAGTCTGTTTGTTGATACATGATGTGGACTCATTACGTAATTTCGGCCAGGATAATATCCAGCATGAGATTGAGGTGTTTAATACCTGCAAAATGCTTATCGTACATAACCAGCGGATGGCAGATGCATTGAAAAGGATGGGCGTACATACACCAATGTTGACATTGGATCTATTTGATTATTTACGTGCAACAACAAACCACCCAGCGCGCTCTTATCGATATGAGATTGCTTTTGCTGGCAATCTTGCTAAGAGCACCTTCTTGTATCATGATCTGGATAAACTTGGCGTGAATTTTTTTGTTTACGGAATAAATTTTGATCGCAATAAGATACGATCCAAAAGTGTCACCTACTATGGAAGCTTTACATCAGAAGAAATTCCGGCTAGATTGGAAGGAAGTTTTGGTCTGATTTGGGATGGAGACTCGATTGATACTTGCTCGGGGGCTTTCGGGGAATATACGAGGTATAATAATCCGCACAAATTGTCGCTGTATGTATCTTCGTGCTTACCGGTGATTGTTTGGTCGCAGGCTGCTATTGCAGATTTTGTGAAGGAACATGATATAGGATTTTGTGTGGATAGTCTGAGCGATATCCATACGATTCTAGCGTCCATGACTGAGGATGATTATGCACGATATCTAAAAAACATTACGGCCTTACAAGAGAAGGTGACGAGTGGTTATTTTACAAAGAGAGCAATCAGAAACGCAATGAATTTAATGTAAGTAAAACAATGGATTCTGTATGTTTGACAATTCGGGCGTAATATATAATGGGCCCATGGATTTAGACCACCCGTGAATTTTTTAGGAGTGCATGATATAGTAGTAATGAAAACGGAGGTTGCTATCATGCCACGAAAAAAGTACACGGCTGAATTCAAAGCGAAGACTGTCCTGTCCATCTTGCAGGGCGACAAAGAGTTCAACGTCATTTGCTCCGA